>JAADFP010000128.1 GCA_013152825.1 Caldisericota bacterium
ATCTGCTCTTCGTAGGTGGCTGGATTACCAGCACAATCATAATGACCGACCACTGCGATTCCCACTGAATTATGCTTTTCAACCGAGATGGTCAATCGTTCCACAATTGACTTAACCAATGATGCTGGCTCTTGTTTGGCAAGTATCAAATTCGGACCGGGTTCCGTAATTGAATCCACGTAACCAGCCTCAAATCGTTTTTGCAAATAGTTGATAACGGGTAACTGGACACGACCATCCATGCAATTGATAACCGTACAGAATCTCATATTGTTCCGCTCCTATTTTTTACTGCCTCCAGAATAATCTCAGAAGCTTCTTTGATACCCCTGGCAACTACTACGGCATTTTGGTCTATCTCGTGCAGGTGTTTGCTGCCATGCCCCGAAAGAAGAAATATGCCTTTTGCGCCGGCATTCTCGGCAAACTCCACATCATGGGGATGGTCTCCAATTACAAAGCTGCTCTTAAGATCAATCCCATGGTCTTTTTCCGATTTCCGAAGAAAAAAAGGTTTGGGTTTGATGCAGAGGCAATTATCCTCCCGGGCGTGGGGACAAATGTATACTTCAACCACCTGTATCCCTTCCATGGCGAGAATTGACAAAATATGGTTGTTCACCCGCTTTACATCTTGCAGACTTATAATTCCCTTTGCAATCCCCGTCTGATTGGTAACTATAAACAGCAGGAAGTATTCAGATAAACATCGTAATGCAGGGATCGTATCTTCAAAGAATACAACTTGCGACGGATCATGTATATATCCCGAATCTTCGATTAGTGTGCCGTCTCTATCCAAAAATATGGCTGAACGCCTATCGTTTTCTTTTGTTTTCATTATTTTCCTCTGGTTAATGACCAGGCTCACCTGCTTCGAGCTCGGGCGTATTTTTGTCTTTATAATATCATGTCCAATGTAAAACTGGAAAAGCCATGACAGAGCAAAGGGTTAAATGAAGTGGATTCCCGCCTGTCCCGATACACATCGGGAGGTAGGCAGGTGCGTCGGGATAAACTATCTTCGGGACAAACCCCTGTCTGCCTCTTCATGATTAGACAAAAGGAAATTGGTGAAGGGGATGGATTCCTGCTTGCGCAGGAATGACAATAAGAGAATAGAAATGTGAAAAACAACCAGCACTAACTGTCATGCCTGCGGAAACCCCGATGTCCCCGCCTGCTTTCCGATATTCATCGGAACGGGCAGGGGGGATGTCGGGAGGATTCCTTCGGAAAATTTTGGGTTTTTATTCGACTATAGAGCAATTCCGCTCCATGACTTTATGTAATGTGCTACTTGACAAATAGTATTACTATCTGTAAAATAACAGTATGCTTATTAAGCGATTTCTCTTTGATACGATTAAACCATTTATAGATTCTCCGGAAGTGATTGTGGTTACTGGTATGCGACGGGCAGGAAAGACCAGTCTCATGCAGTATAAGAGAATAAAATCGAAGAACAAGATTTTTCTGGATCTGGAAAATCCTCTTAACCAGAAATATTTTGAGGAAGATAATTATCAGCAAATTGCCTGGCATTTTCAGACTTTAGGACTCAACCTTAACAAGAAGGCCTATATTTTCCTGGACGAAGTTCAATTTCAGAAAAAAATCCCTTCGGTAGTTAAATATTTTTACGACCACTACAAAATTAAATTTTTCCTTACGGGTTCAGCCAGTTTTTATTTGAAAAATATTTTTGCTGAATCTCTGGCTGGGAGAAAGTATGTCTTTGAGCTGTTTCCTTTGAGTTTCAAAGAGTTTCTTCACTTCAAAGGGATAAAATTTCAAGTGCCCGCGCCTGGCACAAAAATTACTCCTTCTATCTTTAATACTTTCGCTCCTCTCTACGAAGAATACCTGCAGTTTGGAGGGTTTCCCCAGGTAGTGCTTAAAGATTCTCCGGAAGAAAAGAATATGTCCCTGGAGGATATCTTTTCTTCCTATTTTCAGAAAGAAGTAGTCCAGTTGGGTGATTTTCGCAAACTCAATATCCTGCGAGATTTAATACTTTTGCTTATGGGAAGAGTTGGCCAGCGATTGGATATTCAAAAACTTTCTAAGGAAATGGGGGTTTCACGGCCTACTATATACGAGTATATCTCCTTCCTGGAAGGGACTTATTTTATACAGCTTATCCGGCCTTTTAGTGGTGGCAAGGATGCAATAATAAGGAAACAGCCTAAAATTTATCTTTGCGACACTGGTTTAGCCAATAGATTTTCCCACGTTGATGCGGGGAATCTTTTTGAAAATGCGGTTTTCAACGCCTTGAAACTCAAAGGCAAATTGAATTATTACCAGAAAAAGACTGGAGTAGAGATTGATTTTATCCTTAATGGACAGAGTGCTTTTGAGGTGAAAAGTACACCCACGCCGAGAGATATTAATACCCTTGCTCGAATTACCCGGGAGCTTTCTCTGAGTAGGTTTTACCTGGTCTCCAGAGAATACTCGCCACTTGAAAACACTATCTACGGCTTTATGTTGTAAAGGAAAGAGATTTAAGAGGTAGCAGGAGTTGCCAGCTCCGCCTATCGTCTCCCTATTAAATACCAAACAAACTCTCCCGATAATTCATCGGGATTTGTGATTTGGAATTTTCTCCTAACTGATTGGTTTCCTCCGGCTCTCCTGGATGCCTGCTTTCGCAGGCATGACAGGTAGGGCTAGTATTGGTATAAACCCAAAATCCAAAACGCCTAAACTCTAAATAAATCCTAAATCACAAACTCAAAACCCTTTCCCGGGAAACCGGCAATCGGTTGCGGTTGGGTCCCGACAGATGTCGGGAGAAACGTTACTCGTTCTCCGTCCACCGTTCTCCCCACCCGTATCCCCCTCCGTCATTCCTGGTCTCTTCTGTCATTCCTGCGCAAGCAGGAATCCTGTATCTTGGTTCTTACTCACCTACTCACTTATTCACTTACTCACTTTTCCCTATCTCTGGATACCCGCTTCCGCGGGTATGACAGGTAGAACTGGTTTTCCTGTATCCTGCATCTTTCCCCTTTACTTAGTAACTTATTCACCTACTCACTTACTCACTGCTCCCCATCCCCCCCTCGCTACTAACTACTATCTACTCGCTACTAACTAAGGTCTGTTATGGTCTTAAACTAATTCTTACTGTACATAAATTATGTTAAAATCAGTGTGATTCGGTAATTTTTAGGAGAACTGCAGAAAAGGAGGAAAAGATGCAGGAAAGGATTTTGAATTTGAAAGATAAACTCTCCCACTTAAGGGGGTATCTTTAACTTAGCAGAGAAAGATAAACGTCTGAAAGAACTGGAAAAGAAATCAGCTCTACCGGATTTCTGGGATGATCCAAAACAGGCTTCCCAGACAATGAAAGAAATCTCTCGTCTGCGGGAGGAATTGAATAAATGGAAAACCCTGGAGGAAAGGGTTAAAGAGTTAGAGGATATGGCGCTTCTGGCTGAGGAAGACGAGGAGTGGGCAAAAGAATTTGATGCTTCTATAGAAACAATAGAGAAGGAATTAAAGGAGAAGGAATTCAGGCTTCTTCTGCAGGGTAAGTACGATATTCTGCCGGCAATTCTCTTTCTTCATGCTGGAGCGGGTGGAACAGAATCCTGCGATTGGGTGGATATGCTTTTGCGTATGTATCTCCGCTGGGCAGAGAGAAAGGGGTTCAAAGCAGAAATACTCGATCTTATTCCCGGGGAGGAAGTAGGATTGAGGTCGGCTGTGGTGAGTGTGGAAGGAGAGTATGCCTACGGATTTCTTAAAACCGAAAAGGGCATTCATCGTCTGGTGAGGATTTCGCCCTTTGATGCAAATAGAAGAAGGCATACTTCTTTTGCCCTGGTAGATGTGCTTCCCCAGGTGGAAGAGGATATAGAAGTGGAAATAAAGCCAGAAGAGCTAAAGATAGATACTTACCGTGCCTCCGGGCCGGGAGGTCAGCATGTCAATGTTACCGATTCAGCCGTACGTATTACTCACCTGCCCACTGGTATTGTAGCCCAGTGCCAGGCTGAGAGATCCCAGCATCAGAACAGGGAAAGAGCATTGAAGATTTTGAAAGCCAAGCTATTTGATTATTATGAAAGCAAGAGAAAAGAAGAATTGGAAAAGGTGAGGGGAGAAAAGCATGATATTGCCTGGGGAAATCAGATAAGGTCATATATTCTGCATCCTTATAATTTAGTTAAGGATCACAGGAGTGGTATTGAAGATCCCAATCCACAGAAAGTTCTGGACGGAGATATAGACCATTTTATCGAAGGTTTTCTCTCCCATAATCTATCCAAACAGGGAAACAACTGAGCGATTAGGAGAAAAGGCCTGGGGCAGGGAATATAAATGGTTACAGAAAAATCTCTGGGTAGGGCGGTAAAAATACTGGAAAGAGGAGGAGTAATTGCCCTTCCCACGGAAACAGTATATGGACTTGTTGCCTATTACGGGGCAAGCGATTCCTGGAAAAAGATTTTCCTGCTTAAGGGTAGAGGAGAAAACAAACCCCTGGCGCTGTTTATAAAATCATTGCAGGAAGCAGAAGAATTTGCCCTGGTTCCTCCCTTAGCCAGAGAACTATCTAACCTCTTCTGTCCGGGGCCCATTACCATCGTATTGGAAAAGAAAGAGAAAGTTGATTTCCCCTGGAGTACAGTCGGGTTTCGTATGCCGGATCATCCCTTTGTTCAGGCATTGCTCTCCCGTATTTCTCCCTTATGGTCAACCAGTGCAAATCGTACGGGAAAAAAGAGTGCCTGTACTCCGGAGGAAGTAAGAAAGTATTTTGGCGAAAGGATTGAGATGGTTGTAGAAGAGGGGAAAGAGCTGGTCAAAGGCGTTCCTTCCACGGTGGTTAAAGTAGCGAGAACAGAGGTGAGGATACTAAGAGAAGGCGCTATAAAAAAAGAAGAGGTGAAAAAAAAGTTAAAAATAGATAAAATAGGCTATGGATTATAGGATTGGGTATGCGGTGGGTAAAGCGTGAGAAGTTATGATAAACTCTAAGTCTCCAGAGTGCCATAGCTACCCCGGTATTGTGAGAAGCAAGTATTTATGAATGATAAGGTAATAGGCATAGCCAGCGACCATGCCGGTTTTCCGCTTAAAGAGTTTTTGAAAGGATTGCTGGTTAACTGGGGCTACAAAGTTGTGGATCTTGGCTGTAACAGCGAGGAATCCGTGGACTACCCGGATTATGCCTATCCCTTGGCCAGAAAGGTGGCTGAAGGAAAAATTCCCCGGGGAATTCTTGTCTGCGGCACCGGGATAGGCATGAGCATAGCCGCTAACAAAGTTAAGGGTATAAGGGCGGCACTGTGCTGGGATGAATATACTGCAAGAATGAGTCGGAATCACAATGATGCCAATATTTTGTGTCTGGGGGGAAGAATCCTTGCTTCAGAGCAGGCAGAACAGATATTGAAGATATGGCTGGAAGAAAGTTTTTTAGGAGGGAATCATAAGAGAAGATTGGATAAGATTGGCAAAATAGAGAGGGATGGATAAATGGATATTTGGATTAATCTGAACGGAAAATTCGTGAAGAAGAAGGAAGCAAAAATCTCCATCTTTGATCATGGGTTACTTTACGGTGATGGAGTATTTGAGGGAATAAGAAGTTATCGGGGTAAGATATTTCGCCTGG
>JAADFP010000129.1 GCA_013152825.1 Caldisericota bacterium
GGGTTCTTTACCGGCAAGCTCGAGCTTACCGAGCTTGCCAGCATAGCAGTGCTGGCCTGTATAGCCCTGGGATATTATGTTACTGCAGGAGTGGTGGCTTTTATTCTCATTCTGGGGCATCTGCTGGAGCATCGCACTGCCCTGGGAGCACGGGAAGCTATTGAATCCTTGCTTAAGCTTACGCCGCCTACGGCTCACCTAATAGTAGGAGATGAAGAGAAGGATGTGACTGTACGGGAGTTAAAGCCGGGGGATATTATCCGGGTGAAACCGGGCGAAAATATTCCGGCTGATGGGATTATCAAGGAAGGCGAAACTACAGTAAGCGAAGCTTCCATAACCGGCGAGTCTCTACCCGTGGATAAGGTTCCGGGAGAACAGGTCTTTGAAGGTACCACAAATATCACGGGCTCTGTTTTACTCGAGGTTACCCGGGTAGGGGAGGATACTACCCTGGGGAAAGTAAAACAGCTTATTCTGCAGGCAGAAAAGACACGCATTCCTATAATTTCCCTCATGGAAAAATATATCCAGTGGTATATCCCGGTGATACTCATGATTTCTGGCTTGATACTTTTCTTTACCCGGGATGCCTTACGTGCTATTGCTGCCATAATTGTGGGTGTTCCGTGTGCCCTCCTCCTGGCTACTCCTACTGTGATTATTGCCGTACTCTCTGCTTCTGCTCGGGCAGGCATAATGCTGAAAGAAACCGGAAAAATTGAGGTGGCCTCCCAGGTGAATGCAGTAGTTTTTGATAAAACAGGAACCCTTACTACGGGAGAACCAGTGGTAAGTTCTCTTAATCCTCTTCCGGGTATTTCTCCCGAAAAGTTCCTTTATCTGGTGGGAACAGTGGAAAAGCATTCTCTTCATCCCGTGGCCAAGGCAGTGAGGGAACTGGTAAAGAGGGCACGGATTAAGATTGGCGAGCCAGAGGAATTTGAGGAAATAGGAGGCAAAGGGGTAAGGGGGAAAGTGGAGGGAAGAGAGGTTCTGGTGGGAAGAGAAGCCTGGTTGAAAGAAAATGGTATAGAGGTGCCCCAGGAAAGCAAAAAGGTAGGAAGTGTTCTGCATGTGGCCATAAACTCGCAGTATTATGGGTGGATCGGGGTGGAGGATCAAATGCGTGTGGAAGCAAAAGAGACTACAGATATGCTCAAGAAAATGGGGATAAAGAAGCTGGTTATGTTGACAGGTGACAGGAGAGAAGTAGCAGAAAAGGTAGCCAGGGAATCAGGATTTGAAGAAGTGGTGGCAGAATGTTTACCAGAGACAAAATTAGAAATTGTAGAGAGATTAAAGAAAAAGGGCTATCGGGTAGTAGTGATAGGAGATGGAATAAATGATGCACCGGCCCTGACAGCGGGGGACCTGGGAATCGCCATGGGAGCCATGGGAAGTGATGTAGCCATAAACAGTGCCTCCGTAGCCCTTATGTCTAACGATTTGAAGAGAGTTCCCTTTTTCCTTTCTCTGGCCCGGGTAGCTAATCGCATAATCTATCAGAACATAGTCTTGGGTGGTGCTTTTGTCCTGCTTGGTCTTGTGCTTTCGGGGGCAGGTATATTTACTCCTATCATTGCCGCTCTTTACCATGAGGTAGGATCCATTATTGTCATCTTTAACAGCGCACGGTTGGTGAAATATGAATGAGATAATAAAACTTGAGGGAGTTAGCAAGGTATTTAAGGATTTCTGGGGAAAGCCCAAGGTGGTGGCTGTCAAAGATTTATCTTTTTCAGTGAAAGAAGGAGAAATTTTTGGATTACTGGGACCAAATGGAAGCGGTAAATCTACTACCCTGAAGTTAATCCTGGGGTTGCTTTATCCCACACGGGGAAGGATAAGTATCCTGGGAAGATTGCCAGGTGATAATCTTGCCAAAAGATTCATTGGCTATCTGCCAGAGGAAGACTATCTATACTCCTATTTGAATGCACGTGAGATACTCAACTTTTACGGAAAGATTTTTAATCTGCCTCCCAGGGTGAGAAAAGAGCGAATAGATATGTTAATACGGCTCCTGGGAATAAAAGGCTACGAAGTGCGCCCAGCGGGAGAATATTCCAAGGGAATGGCGCGCAGGATAGGGCTTGCGCAAGCTCTCATAAACGATCCTAAGCTTCTTATTCTTGATGAGCCTACCAATGGCATGGATCCCATAGGAAGCAAAGAAGTGAAAGACCTGCTTCTGGACCTAAAAAAGAAAGGTAAAACAATTCTCATTTCCAGCCATCTTCTTGCCGACATAGAAAGTATCTGTGACCGGATAGTCATTCTCTATCAGGGAAAGTTAATAGCCTCAGGGGAGGTGGATTCTCTTCTGTTGCCCTACAAAGGTGAGAGCCATTCCCTGGAAAGATTTTTTCTGGATGTAGTAAATCGGGAAAGGGGAAAAGAGAAAAAGAAAGAAAAAAGAGAAATTGGGTCTCCCGAAGAAAAGAAACCACAAGGAGGAGCAGAGAAAAAGGATGCAGATGTGGATAAAGAACTCCTCCAGAAACTCCTGCACAGGGATGAATCGTAAAATACTCACTCTCACCCATCTTGCTGTAAAAAAGTATCTTTTTACTCCAGGATTTCTCCTCTTAATGCTGGTTCTTATTTTAATACCCTTCTGGTCATCCTTTTTACGGGGCGACGGTACAATGGAGGGTAAATTCAAGGTATTTATAACCTATTCCTTCCTCCTTACTTCTCTTATTCTTACGGTAGTAAATATCTCCTTTTCCTGTATTGCTATCAGCGGTGAATGGAAGAAGAAAACCTTGTTTTTGCTTGATGTAAAGCCCATCAGAAGATGGGAGATTATTCTGGGGAAGTGGTTTGGTTTACTTACACTTAACCTCTTTCTCATTATTGCTTTTCTCCTCTCGGTAAGCTTTTCTTCCCTGTTGCTTTCCCATAGACTCAAGAAGAGTTTTCCGCAGAGCAAAAAAAATATATTCTCAACCTATACCCAGGTCTTTCCTGCTTCTTCCCAGGGAGAAACAAAGCTTAAAAATAATTCTCTCTTGACTCCACCTGAGGTAAAGGCCTCTTTTCCTTCTTCCAAGAGAAAGGAGACTTACGCAGTGCCGCCCCGGGGAAAAGTCACCTGGAATTTCCAGGGAATTCAAAACGTCTCATCTGATATTTACCTGGTTTTTCGTTTTTATACCTCCAAGAAAAAAAAAGAAATTTTAGGCTACTGGCTGGTTAGCAATCCTGCCGACCCCCCTGGAGCTGAGCACTGCATTCTCTCCGGATAAGGTACACCGGTTGCGGATTCCTCCTGAGGCAATAAGCAAAAAGGGCGAATTATCACTTACTTACCTGAATATTGAGCCGAGCAACGTGAGTGTGCTATTCCCCCGCAGAGAATTAAAAATCCTTTATCCCTGGGGAAGTTATTGGAATAACCTTTTAAGAGGGGGAATAAACCTCTTATTTGTAGTTGGATTTATTTCTGCCATTGGTATATTCTTTTCTACCCTGGTATCTACACTAACCGCGGTTCTTTCTACCTCGGTACTGGTATTTATTGCTTCCATGCACGATTTTGTGGAAATGATAGTAAAATCCCTGTCAGGAGGAGCAGGAGCCCAAAAAGCTGTAGGATTAATTCCTCGTCTTTCCTATCCACTGCTTAAATTCCTTGTTTACCTGCTCCCCCCTCTTAACAAATTCCTTCCCCATTCCTACATTGGTAATTCCCTCATTTTGAACTTTTTCTATTTAAAAGATGTTTTTTTGAGGACCATACTGCTGGGAGCAATTCCCGTCTTAATAATTGCCATGATATACTTCTCTCGCAGGGAGCTGGGTATTCCTAATGAGTAAGAAAACAATTTCAGCAAAGGGGATAATATCCCTGTTGTTCCTAATTAATCTCTTGATAGGGGTGGGCTATCTGGTTGTTTTTCAACACGATAAAACCTATTCTTCCGGAGGAGATATTTTATTGGCAGGTGCCATGCTTAAAGGGAAGGGGTTTTCTGTTGCTCCCGAAAGTGCAGAAATCCTGAAGGAACTTCAGGCAGAGAAAGGTAGGCTGGTTGAATATCCCGAACTTATGAAAGAAATTAAAAAGAAAGGAGTCTCTCTCTCTTATCTTCCCTACGTAGATCAGCCTCCAGGTTTACCATCCCTTATGCTGGTTACCTGGAAAATCAGCCATTCTCAAAGATACCTTCCCCTCCAGATTCTCCAGCTATTAGTATCGATAGGAATGGTATTTCTAATCTATAAAACAGGGGAAAATTTCTTTTCTTACCGGAGCGGTTTAATTGCTTCTTTCGTATATACCTTCTGGCTGCCCTTGAAGAGGGTGGCAGTAGCTCCTCATCGCGATTTCTGGGGTATTGCTTTTACTCTTTTCTGGATATATTTCCTCTCTTTATACTGGAAGAGAGGCCAGAACAAGTACTTAATTGCAGGAGCGGCAATATCTGGAATAGGCACCTATTTCCAGCCTACTATTTTCCTTTTACCTTTCTTCTCATCATTCATGGTCCTATTTCTAAGGAAAGAGATAAAAAGAAAATTCTTGCAGGTGTTCCTCATTACTTTTCTTCTTCCGTTTCTGATAGTTTCCCCCTGGATTGTCAGGAATCGACTTGTGTATCATCGCTGGATTCTGATGTGATGAGGGGAGGA
The DNA here is from genome assembly GCA_013152825.1 of Caldisericota bacterium. Lineage (GTDB taxonomy): Bacteria > CAIJMQ01 > CAIJMQ01 > JAADFP01 > JAADFP01 > JAADFP01. The sequence goes on from JAADFP010000129.1 coordinate 4,642, forward strand.
ATGGGGCTTACTGTATGGGAAGGATTGGGAGAGATGGATAATCCCTACGGTTTTTACTACTCTGACCTGCGTGCACAGGAGCGGGTTAAAGAGCTGGGTTACAACTTCCCTCCTGATTCAGTAGAATTTCACGAAGTGCTACTTAAGGATGCTTTAAGTTTCATTAAGCGTCATCCGGGATACTATTTAAAAACAGTCCTCAGGCGTATACCTCGTAGTATAATTCTAAGAAATGACTGGGGACTCCACAAATACCTCAGGGTGGGATGGGCTGATTTTAGAAGAGAAAAAAGCGGTTCTCTCTGGAGCTATTTTATCTCTTACCCCCAAGATTTCTTATACCGGGGAATTGCGGGTGGGCTGGAAGGTTTTCTTGTCATCTCGACCTTTGTGCTGGCATTCGTAGCCGGAAGAAAGAAATTTTATGCCTTCTTTCCCCCTCTATTTTGTGGGTTGTATTTTTACCTTGTCTATCTCCCCCTGCATCTGGAACCAAGATATTTTCTTGCTGCCGAGGCTTCTTTTATAATTTCCCTGGGTATAGGTATAGATGCTTGTAAAAGAAATTTCCAGGAAGAGGAATTAAGAAATGATAACACCTGAAAGATTTACCCTTTCCCTGATTATTCCTGCTTACAATGAAGAAGAAAATATTGAGGAAGTGGTAAAAAAGGTCTTCTTGTTTCTGCCGGAGATTTCTTATTCCTTTGAAGTTATAGTAGTGAATGATGGGAGTTCTGACAGAACAGGAGAAATACTTGCGCGCTTAGAGAAGAAATTTAAGAAATTGAGAGTAATCACTCATGCCAGCAATTATGGCTATGGAGCAGCTCTGCTCTCCGGATTTGCCGCTGCCAGTCAAGAATGGATATTTTTCATGGACGGGGATGGGCAATTTGATATTCGGGACCTTATCCTGTTTTTGCCATACATAGGTAAATACCAGGTCATTGCAGGCTACAGAAAAAAGAGGATGGACAAATGGTATAGAATTGTATATGCGCGGATATTTTTCCTTTTCTGCTACCTACTGTTTGGAATACAGATAAAAGACATAAATTGTGCTTTTAAACTTATAAGAGGAGAACTGCTTAAACAGCTTAAGTTGGAGAGCAAAGGGGCTACCATAAATGCAGAGATGCTGGCTAAAATGAAAATAATGGGTGTAACCATAAAAGAAGTAGGGGTGGAGCATTTTCCCCGGAAAAGAGGAAGAGAAACAGGGGGAAATCTTGCGGTAGTGGTTAAAGCGTTGTTGTCCCTGGCTATTCTTTCCTGGAAAATCAGGGATTTTCAGGCAGAAAATAAATACAGGGAGAAACAATGAATAGAAAGCTAAAGAGTTTCTTGCTTGTCCTGTTAGCCTTTATCTTTCTTTATGTTTCGTTCAATTTTCTTTTACAGGCACAGAAAGTGAGAGCCCGTTCTTTGCCTGAGGAGAAAACCCTGCAAAAACTCCCTCCCGAGATTGTCTTTACTACCATTCTTCTGGGAGGATTTCGGGGGATACTGGTGGATTTCCTCTGGATGAGGGCACAGAAACTGCAGGAAGAAGGAAAATATTTTGAGCTTGTCCAGCTTAGTGATTGGATTGGGTTGCTGGAGCCCAAAATCCCCCAGATATGGATATTCAATGCCTGGAATCTTGCCTACAATATTTCTGTAGAATTTCCCACTCCGGAAGAAAGATGGAACTGGGTGTACCAGGGAATCAGGCTTCTCCGGGATAGGGCACTGAAATATATCCCTCATTCTCCCGAGATTTATAGGGAGCTTTCCTGGATATACTTCAACAAAATTTCTGCCTCTGTGGACGAGTTCAGTCCTTATTACAAGAGAACCTGGGCTAAAATGATGCAGGATGCGATGGGAAATATAACCCTGGATGAAATGATCCGTTATTCTTCCTATGGTGTGTTGATGAAAGATAAAGAAGTAGCCAAAATAGTGGATGCTTTCCAGGGTAAGGGGATTGATATCGTTAAAAACTGGGAAAAGGTCTCCAGGAACAATTTCTCCTCACTTCCCAAAGATTTAAAAATCTACTTGAAAACCCCTGCTTTTCGAAAACTTGAGGCTTACTTGCGAGGGAAAACCCTGCGGGAAAAATACAAGCTTATCCCGGAAGACATGAAAGAGGTGGAAGATAAATACGTCCCCCTGGACTGGAGGTCAGCGGCTGCGCATGCACTTTATTGGATTGAAGAAGGCAAAAAGAAGGCTTCGATGGGCGGCCTGGAGTATCAGCGGATGGTTTACTTCTCTCTTAACCGGTTATTAGAAGCAGGGAAAATAGATTTCCGAAAAGTAGGGAAAGAGGAGATAATGATTACTTCTCCTGACCTGGCGGTGGCTAAAGTGCTAAACAAATATTACGAGAACATCCTGGCAAGTGTTCCGGAGAACCTCTCTCTCGGCGTGATATCTTCTCATAAAGATTTTCTCCAGAAAGTGATTTTACTCTCCTATACTATGCATAACCTTTCTTCTGTGAAATACTATTTTAAATACCTCAAGGAAAAGTATCCCGGGGAGGTGGGGAATCTTACTCTTCCTGCTTACCTTTCCCGGCAGTTCCTGAGTACGGTAAAGGAGGGGAACGAATCCGAAGTGTATAACCTGCTGGTGGGAATGCTCTACCAGGCTTACTGGTACCTGGGAGTGGGGGAGAGTGAGCGTTACGTAGGATTAGAATCCATGGCTCGGATAGTATACAATCAAGCTTCCTTGCAGCTGCCCAGATTCCGCAAGGGATTGCCGCAGTTTGACTACCTCAAAAAGGCGGTACTGGAGAAAGTACTCACCACTTTCCCGCCTGCCATTGCCAAGTCATTACGCTCGCGTCTGGGCA
>JAADFP010000130.1 GCA_013152825.1 Caldisericota bacterium
TAGAGGTTAAGGAGGAAGGGAGAAAAATTCGCTACCATCCTTATTTTCAACCGCAGGGAACCAATGTGGATTTTGTGAAATGGGATGATGGAATTTGCCAGGTGAGAGTATATGAAAGGGGAGTAGAGGATGAAACTCTCTGCTGCGGGACCGGGGCAGTAGCCAGTGCATATGTAGGCATAAAAAAAGGGATGCTTACTTCCCCGGCCAGGGTTATCTTTATTAAAGGAGGGGAGGAGCTTGTGGTTAGTGTGGAGGAGGGAGGAAAGGTAAATTTAGAGGGAAGCGCCTGCATTTCTTTTATAGGTGAGTACAAAGGAGAAAGATTTTATGGAGAAGAAGTCTAAGAGGGTTATAAAATACGGTTTACATTCTCTTATCTCGGTAGTGGCAGTGGTGGGTATTGTGATGGTTTCTTATGCCCTTCTCGGGCGATACCATAAAAGGTGGGATCTTACCCAGAATAAGAGATTTACCCTGTCTCTCCAGACGATAAAAGTTTTGAAGAATCTCCAGAAACCACTGGAGATTACTGCTTTCTGGAAGATGGGCTCTCCCCAGGCGGCCCAGGTGGAAGAACTTCTGAAGCAGTATTCCTACCGTTCGCCTTACATAAGATTCCGCATGGTGGACCCGGACAAAAACCCCACGCTTGCGCAGCAAAAAGGGGTATCTGAATACGGAACTACCGTCTTCGAATACGAGGGCAGGAAAAAGGTGGTCTATGAGCGGGACGTATTTACCTACTCTTTCATGGGCATGGGAAGCCAGGAATTTAAGGGAGAAGAGGCTTTTACCACTGCTATCATGGAGCTAACTTCGGGCAAGAAGGAAAAAATATATTTTATTACCGGGCACGGAGAAAAAGACCTCTATGATTCGGGAAGAGGCGGATACTCCAAGATAATGGGCTATTTAGGGAAAGAAGGGTACGAGGTAGAAACCTGGAATATCCTGGAGAAGGGGAAACTTCCCGAAGATGCCTCCCTGTTGGTTATGGCAGGGCCCAGGGTGGATATCCTGGATAAAGAAAAGCAATTGCTCCAGGAGTATATGAATAAAAAGCAGGGGAAATTTCTCCTGCTCGTAGATCCCGGGGTGGGGAAAAACGTGAAGGAACTGGCCAAAAGCCTGGGAGTCAAGGTGGAGGAAGGGATGGTTATTGACCCGGTGAGCTCTTATTTTGGAGAAGCTGCGGCTCCCATTCCCCAGTATAACCCTCATAAAATAACCAACGATCTTATAAAGAGTAACAGTGCAAGTATTCTGGCCGGTGCAGTGGGGCTGGAAAAAGTCGGTAAGGGAGACGTAATCCTGGAATCCCGGAATACTTCCTGGCTGGAAAAGGACTACCGGACTTCCAGGATAAAATTCAATAAAGGAATCGATAAAAAAGGGCCTATCCCGGTAGGGATTGCTATCGAAGAAGGAAACAAAAGGATAGTAGTTTTTGGAGATTCAGACTTTGCTTCTAACTCGCTGGCAGTAGTACAGGGCAATATTGACCTTTTTATGAACACGATTGGCTGGCTTACCAAGGAGGAAAACAAAATATCCATAAGGCCCAAAAAACCGGAAATGAGGCCCTTTAAGCTGTCCGCTAAGGAAGCACGCTTTGTGGTTATAACCTCGCTTTTCCTGATTCCTCTTTTAATCCTGGGAACTGGAATCTTTATCTGGTGGAAAAGGAGATCGTTATGAAAAAATTCATCCCTACCTATATAATTCTGGCTCTATTTGTGGGTATCCTGGTTTATTACCAGGTAAGCGGAAAGCAGGAAAGACCGGGAGAAACCACGATTTTCCAGCTGGGCAAGGATACATTCCGGGAATTGAGCCTGAATAGCAAGGAGAAAAAGTGGAAGTTGGTAAAGGATGGGGAGTGGGAAATTGTGCAACCGAATAAATGGGAGGCAGACCAGGGAAAGGTGGAAAGTATCCTGGAAAAGCTTTCCAACCTGGTAGCGGAAAGGGTGGTAGAAAAGAGCCCTCAGGATATAGAAAAATATGGGTTAAATAAACCCTCTGCAGAAATATCTTTTCAGGCAGGAGGCAAGCTCTATAAGCTTCTTGTGGGCAAGAGGTCTCCCATCTCCTACCAGTTCTATGTAAAGAGGGCAGATTCTCCTGTGGTGTATGTGCTCAGTGGCTATACCCTTGATAAGGTTACGTTAAGTCCCCAGGAGCTGAGGGAAAGAAGAATCATTAAGCTGGAGAAAGAAAAGGTGAGAAAAATTGCCCTGACTTCTCCGGCAGGGAAAATAGTATTGGAGAAAAAAGACGGCAGGTGGCAGATAACTTCTCCTGTAGAAACGGCAGGGGATGAATGGGAAATAGAGGATATGATTGATGCAATAAAAAGCTTAAGGGTAAAAAAGTTCGTTGAGGATGAAGCAAAGGACATCTCCTCCTACGGGCTGGATAAACCTGCTTTAAAAGTAGAGCTGTGGTTGGGGAAAAGCCTCGTTTATAAATCGGTGAGCTTTGGAAAAACAGAGGATGATACTGTTTATGCTATGAAAAGCGGCAGGGATGCGATCTATGCTGTGGATAGGAAATTACAGGCAAAGATCAACAAAAGTCTTTTTGCCCTGCGGGATAAGAACATGCTCTCCTTTAACCTGGATGAGGTAAAAGGAATAACAATTACCGATGAGGGCAGGAATTTTAGCCTTTACAAGGAGAAAGACACCTGGGAAATGAAAAAACCGGAAGAGAAAAAGATAGAAAAAGAAAAGGTGGAAAATGTACTGTTAGTAGTGAAAGATCTGGAAGCACGTTCCTTCCTGGAAGAGCAGGGGAAGAACCTGGATAAGTACGGTCTCTCAAAACCTTCTATATCGCTTACTATAACTCTGCAGAAAGGAGAAAAAACCTTATTGCTGGGCAAGGTATTCAAGGACAAGCAGGGAGAAAAAGTTTACGCAAAGGTAAGCGACAAGCCGCAAGTCTTTTCCGTAAACAAGTATGTAGTAGATAATCTGAAAGAAAAGATAGAAGAACTTAACAAAAAAGATATCCAGGAAGAGAAGAAGGAGGGTAAAAATGAGTGAATGTTTAAACCTAAAGAAAAACCTTTCCCATTGCACCTGCACTTACGAACCCTGTTCTAAGAAAGGGATGTGCTGTGAATGCCTGAGATACCATCTTTCCATGGGACAGCTCCTGTTGCTTCCCTCCCGAAGTAGAAAAAACCTACGACCGCTCCATCCAGAGATTTATTTCTGCGCATAAATGAAGACCATTTTAGACCTTGGGCGTTAGACGGGGAGAGTAGTTAGTAGCGAGTAGATAGTAGTGGGTAGGTATCTTGGTAATCCTGGTTTCTTAGTAGTCTGGTAATCCTATTTTCTTAATGCTCTAAAAGCCCCTGCGCTCATATCTGCGGAAGCAGGCCTGTCCGCCTCCCCCGACGTAACGTCGGGGGACAGGTGGGCATCCAGGAGAGCCGGAGAGGGCTATACCCTTTAGGTGGTTTTAACGATAGAGAAATCGGTTTCCCTTACAGTCTATCCCTACCTAATCTGCAGGTGTGAGGGAGGAGAATACTGTTAGGGCAGATTTTTATAGATGTCTTTTCTGTGTGCAATGCGAATTATTTCTATTATTAATTTACATGATTCTATAGAGTACACAATTCTATAATTGCCTACTCTAACCCTAAACGTATGTTCTGTCCCTATTAATTTTCTAACACCAGGAGGATAGGGAGTACCTGCTAATTCTTCTACTTTTCTCAAAATTCGTGGGATATCTTGCTTGCTTAACTTTTTCAGGTCTTTAATGGCTGATTGTTTCCAGTAGATTTTATAGGAGGCCATTCTTTTTCAAGTCCTTTAGCAAATCTTGGTGAGGTATTACTGGTTCATCTCTTCTTTCAGCTACAATTGCCAGATCTTCTATATCTGCCATAAGCTCATAAAAATCTTCTACAGGAATAATCACAGATTTTTTCTTCCCTTTTTCATCGGTTATGTATTCTGTATGTAAATCTTTTAGCTTGAGCATATTATGCACCTCCTCTTAATATCTCCTTTCTCAACTGTCCCGATTATATGTTAAAAAAAGGTAGAGTGCAAGAGTATATAGACTTTAGACTGTAAATGTTAGATATTAGATGGGGAAAGCAGTAAGCAGTGAGCGGTAACTCAGTATCCTGGTTTCTTGGTATCCTGGTTTCTCAGCACTCCAAGCCCTATCTGTTATGCCTCCGGAAGCTCCCCGACACATGTTGGGACAGGCGGGTATCCACGCAAGACTTTAGACCTGAGACGAATAGACTTTAGTAGCGGGGGGGAGGAGGGGGAGTTTTCCCTATCTACTAACTACTGTCTACTATCTACTGAGATAGTAGTGAGGGAAAAGGTAGTAAGCAGTAAATAGTAAACGGTGAGCAGTGAGTAGTAAATTGGTTTCCTGGCAGAGGGTTTATCGCTGAGACACGTTCTGAATCGGAATGTTGGTTGTAGGCTATAGCCCTCCAGATATACCTCT
>JAADFP010000131.1 GCA_013152825.1 Caldisericota bacterium
CCTGCCTCAGTAACCAGGATTTTCCCCAGCAATTCCGGAGCCACTTCCAGGGCAGACCTCTGGTAAAAAGCAGGAGGAAGTTTATCCATGCCATATTTTACCAGAGAACCCGCCTGGCAATGATTTCTACTATTTATTATTGGTGGAACTCTTCATTTATAATGACTATAATGACAAAGAGAGCAAGATGAAAAGGAAAAGACTCTTCGGGAATTTATACTTAATCTGCCAGGAAGGAGAAAAAAATTGTAATATCTATGCCATTGGAGAAGCAGAGACCATACTAATAGACTGCGGCATCCCGGAAATAATGGAGACTATAACTAACCACCTATCCTCTTTCTGCCTGCCCTTTCCCTCTTATGTTTTAATCACCCATTGCCACTTTGACCACTCCCTTGCCGCTCCTGATTTCAAAGAAAAAGGAAGCAAGATTGTAGCTCACTATAAAACGGCAGAGGCACTGGAGAAAGATACATACAAGATATGGCCAGAAAATCTCCCCGCGGTAAAAGCGGTAAAAGTGGACATAAAAGTTAAGAAAGACTGCCTTATTAACCTTTCTGGATACCAGGTTAAACTCCTCCATACCCCAGGGCACACAGCCGGCTCTTCCTGCTTTATGGCAGAAATTTCCGGCAGGAAATGTCTATTCACCAGCGATTTATTCCTACCCTCGGGTAAAATCGGCTGGAAGGGAAGCATTGATTTTAACCTGGCAGAATTTGGAGAAAGTTTAAGAAAAATAAGAGCGCTTGATTTTGACATTTTGCTTCCCGGTCACGGAGATATGCTTGAGAAAGAAGAGGGCAGGGAGTGCATTGAAAGAGCCATAGAAAACCTCAAAAATCCGCTGTAACCTAAATATCTGTCTTAAAAACTTGACAGGAAAAGGTTTTGGGTATATACTTTATAAGTAGGTGCTAAAATACTTAATTAGTTAGTAAGGAGTTAAAGGGAATGAAAGAAGCCGCAGAACTTTTCAAACTTTTATCTGTGGATAAAAGGATAGAGATTATAGAGCATCTCAAGAAGGGAGATATGCATGTAAATGCCCTATCTGAAAAGCTGGGGATTAGCCAGTCTGCTGTCTCCCAGCATCTTCGCGTGCTTAAGGCAGCGGGGCTGGTTAAAGATGAGAGAAAGGGTTATTGGGTGCACTATTCCCTGAACCGGGAAGCGCTGGAGAGATGCCGTCAAAGGTTAAACAGAATCTGCACCTGCGGCTGCCTGCGAGGGATAAAGGGTAAGAAGGAGCAATAATGGGGAAGTTTTATCTCGATAGCCAGAAAAACACCTTGGATTTATTCCGACGTATATCAGAAGTCGAGTGGAGATTTCTGGAATCGGGATTCCGTCCCTCGGTTAAAGACGGGAATGAATCCCTTAAGAATGACACCATGGGGCTCTATATTTTTTTCCTAAGTATTTAAGTAAATGAGCATAAACTTATATTGTTGAGAGGGAAGCATGAGAAAGGCACAGAGGAAGAAGAAGAGCAGAAATGACAAAAAACCAGCTGTCCTACCTGTCATGCCTGCGGAAGCAGGCATCTAGGAGAGCAAATTTGTGTATTCTGGCAGGCAAAATATGATGTAGATTCCTGCTTTCGCAGGAATGACGGAGGAGCAGAGTAGTGAACGGTGAATAGTGAGTAAGTGAGAAGGGAGGATGTAAAAGTCAGGCACAAAGGGACCACGGGTGCAGAGGAGACGGTGGACGGATGACATATACCGTTTCGAGTCGCACAACCCCAACCGAATACCGAATTACGTAGTGAGGAGAAAGGAGGTGATTTAGATGTGTGGAAGTAGCGATCTTAAATGCGAGGTAAAGGTAACTGAACTTGCAAACGGTTATCAAGTTCAAATTACCGGCGATGGAGTAAAAGATGCACTAAAGGCAGAGAACCTGGGAAAGTGCATCCAGGCATGTTGTTCTGGTAAAGCGCTGTTCAAGGACACTTGCTGTCATTGAGGTAGTTCTGGGTCCGGGTAGCCTGGAGGCTGCCCGGAGACCCCAACTTTTAGGAGGTAAATACAATGGATTGGAATTTGAGTAAAGACCACAAGATGATTAAAGAAACAGTGGGCAAAATCTCCCGGAGGGAATTAGCTCCAAGAGCAGCTGAGATTGATAAAACCCACTCTTTCGTCGGGTAAGGGATTAAAAAACTGGGGGAAGCTGATATATTAGGTTTAGCCATTCCTCCCGAGTATGAAGAGATGGGTATGGATACCTTATCCTTTGTCCTGGCAATAGTTGAAAAAGCTGGCTCAGGGATTGAAAGAATGATTAACGCACTAAAAAGTGCTGGATTCCCTGAACTTAAAATTGAACCAAGTCACCTGGATTTCACGCTTTTATTTATGAAAGATATTTATACAGAGGAGTATTTAAGAAATTTAGGACTGAACGCTAGACAGGTTAAAGCAGTGATGGATGTGAAGAAGAGGGGAAGGATAAGAAATAGGAAGTATCAGGAGATAAATCGGTGTTCCCAGAATACTGCAAGTAATAATTTTAAAGACTTAACCCAAAAGGGAATTTTAAAAGAGAGTGGTAAGAAAGGAGCGGGATCATATTATGTTATCTAATAATTGCCTATATTGCATATGAATTGCACATTTTTGGATAGGAATCGTAAAAGACTCAGAGAGGAGTACTTATTATGAACTTAAAAACTTGTCGATTGCTTGGCGATGTTGGCAATTATGTAGCTACAGTCAACGATAAGGGATAAATGAACCAAAAGGAACATAATGGAGACATAAAGGGGGCATAAGCCACAACAAAACCGTAAAACCAGCAAACCAGGCCAGTTGACGTTTTGCGCTTCTTTGCTATCGTCTCTGTCACGGAGAGGCCATAAGCATTTCCCGTTATGGTATGAAGGCAATATAGTCAGAGAGTTATTTAAGAGAAGCAGGTAGATAGGGGAGCAATAATTCACATAGATAGCAACCTTTCTGGTTCACTTATCAGGCTTGCTCTCCGTGTAGGCAGGATAAATTGGCATGTGAAAGCTTCCCGGGGATACTTACCAGGATATACCGAGATAAGGGAAGTGGATTGCTTATTCTTTATGTAAATAACCGACAAAAGGAGTAGAAATTGCTCTACAGGCAGAAGCTCTGGGCATGGATAC
>JAADFP010000132.1 GCA_013152825.1 Caldisericota bacterium
GGGCAGGGAATCTTCCCAAAAAACGCTTTCCTGGCCAGCCAGAGGAGAGTTGTGGAATCTTTACCTATTGACCAGAGAATTGCTACCTGCCTGAAACGGCTGTAAGCTTCTCTTATTATAAATATGCTCTGGTTTTCTAATCTATCCAGGCGTGTCATCTCAATCTATTATAGGGGAAACATCCAACAAGAAAAACCCCAAACCCTCCAGATGTATATCGGGAAAGTTACGAATTCTACCTCCCGATATCTCCCTAATCTCTAAACCAATCTAAGGTCTATAGTCTAATGTCTAAAGTCAATTCCTATCCCGCCTTCTCCCCCACTCTTCCCAATCTTTCTTTAAGAAAGGTTTCCTCTTCTCTCCCTTTCCATTCGCTAAGGGCGGTTTTCAGCAGTTCCTCTGCTCTTTTTATTTCCCCTTCATCAATCAGCAGGTCAACCGTTCGGTTCAAGAAAAAAAGTTTTTCTTTTGCTTCTTCTGCTGTCTGGTAAAGGAATTCCAGTTCCTGGATGGCTTCTCTTTTTCTTTTTAATTTACCCGCAAGGATATCCGCCATTTCCATGCGTGCGGTTCTATCTTCCGGGTCGTTCTCTAAAAGCTTCTGGTATTCTTTTACTGCTTCTTCAAATTCCCCCTTTAGCGCCAATGAACGGGGTACAGAATAAAGCCTTTCTTCTACTCTGCCTATATCGGGAAAGTAGAGCGAATGGGCAAATTTCCGGGCTATCCAGTCAGCAAAGGGAGGAGCTATCAATATAGCAGAAAAAACCAGAAAAATCAGGAAAGCCAGGAAATAAAAAAGCGCTAAGGCGGTTCCGATGCTCCTTATTCCCAGTATAAAAAATTTTCCCGTGATAAGCAGGAGAATAACGCCGGTAAAAAAGAGTAAGAGACGGGTTAAAAATTCTTTCATAGATTTTTGAAAATGGCTGGATTCTTGGCAAAGGAGACAGCAGTTTCGTAGGTTATAAGCCCTTTCAGGTAAAGTTCTTTCAGGGATTTATCCATGGTTTGCATTCCGTACTGGCTGCCTGTCTGGATAAGGGTAGGAATCTGGTCAGTTTTGTGTGCTTTGATAACATTCCTTATGCCCGGGTTGGCAATGAGAATTTCAGTGGCTAATACTCTCCCTTTTCCATCCTGTCGGGGGAGGAGAAGCTGTGCCACAATTCCCTGTAAACATCCGGCTAACTGGATCTTAACTTCCTGTTGCTGATGGGGTGGAAATACATCTATAATCCTGTCAATGGTCTGGGGTGCATCAGGAGTATGAAGAGTGGTAAGCACCAGGTGTCCTGTCTCGGCAGCGGTAAGGGCAGTGGATATTGTCTCCAGGTCTCTCATTTCTCCGATACAGATTACATCCGGATCCTGCCGTAAAACCCTACGGAGTGCCTGAGAGAAAGAATGAGTATCTGATCTAACCTCTCTTTGCTTTACCACGCTTTTCTTGTTTTTGTGGAGATATTCAATAGGGTCCTCGATACTGATGATTACACATCTTTTCGTGCTATTTATGAGGTCCATTAGACTGGCCAGGGTGGTAGTTTTCCCCATTCCAGTAGGGCCTGTAATAATCACCAGCCCGTTTGGCTTTAGCGCCAGGTCTTTTACAATGGGAGGGAGTCCGAGTTCTTTCCAGGAGGGGATACTCAGGGAGACTACTCTTATAGAGGCTTCCACATTGCCCTTTTGCCGGTGTACATTTACCCGGAAGCGGCTTATCCCGGGTAAATGAAGGGAAAAATCCAGCTCCCAATTTTCTTCAAATTCAATTCTCTGGTTTTCTGTAAGCACGCTGTAAATCAGTTCCCGGGTGTTTTCGCTGCTAAGAGAAGGATATTTAAGGGGAATAATTTCGCCGTTGACTCTCAGTAGAGGGGGAGAATCAACACAGATATGCAGGTCACTGGCTCCTGCTTTTAATGTTTCCTTAAGAAGAGTTTGTATCTCCATTATTATCTTAATGCAGAAGATTTAATTCCTGATAGCTTCATCTTCAATTCCTCGGGTTTGTTGCTCTGGGAAAGTGCTTCCTCATAATCAACTCTTTGCCTTCCTTAACCAGTACATAAAGGATCTGATTAAAGGTACACATGCCAGAAGATTTCCCTTCTTCCATTAGCCTGTATAGCTCATCAATTTTTCCTTCCTGGATATACTTTCGCACCGTGGGAGTACCCAGGAGAATAGAGTAAGCAGGAATTCTTTCCCTGCCTGTTTTTGAGGGCAGAAGCCTGAGGGAAACAATTCCTTTCAATAGATGAGAAAGCCGAAACCTTATCTCGCTCTGGTACTGGGGAGGGAAGAAAGCTAAAATCCTTTCCACGGTTTTGGGTGCATCTATGGTATGCAGGGTAGTGAGAACAAGACTTCCGGTTTCTGCCGCATTGAGAGCTGTTTCGAAAGTTTCCCTGTCTCTTATTTCCCCAATCATTATTACATCAGAGGATTCTCTTACCACACTTCGCAAAGCACGCGAAAAGGAAAGCGTATCCTTGCCTACTTCTCGCTGGTTTATAAGGCTTTGTTTCTCTTCTAATATAAACTCTATGGGGTCCTCAATACTAATAATATGATAGGGAAAGTTTTTGTTTATATATTCCAGCATTGAGGCCAGGGTAGTAGATTTGCCACATCCTGCCGGCCCGGTGATAATCACCATACCCCTTCTCTGAGAGGATAACCGGGCAAGGACTGAAGAAGGAAGGTTTAATTCTCCAAATGTAGGAATATATTTTTTGATTTCTCGTACTACCAGGGCTACTTTACCTCTTTGACAGAAGAGATTAGCTCTGAAACGTCTGCCGGAATATTCAAAAGTGGTGTCTTCCTCTTTTTCCCGGTAGAATCTTTCTCTCCCTTCCCTACCCAGGATAAACAAAAGTAGCCTATCCATCTCCTGTCTATCTAAAACCTGCTCTCCTCTGGCCAATTTCCCTCCTACTCTCAGGAAAGGGAAGCCTTCTTCTTTCATGTAGAGATCAGAGGCATCTTCCTTTAACATCCACTCAATTAATCCTTCCCAGCCCATGATTAGTTTATTATATCAGAATGATGGGAAGACCATCTAAGAGTGTAGACATTAACGCCATGTGCGGCTTTTCTTTTGGGTAAATAAAATATAAACTACCCTCTTCGAAGGAAAAGGGAAAAGAGGAGGGCAAAATGAAAGTATATAATTTTATCATAACCACTTTCGTAATTGCCGATGATTATATTAAAGAACATTTTCCCGTCTGAAAGCTTCGGAGGAGAGGCTTTCTGCCAAAGTTGAGCGATAGCGAGGCTATTACTATGGAAAGGAACAGATTGAAAAGCCTGAATTGCTTGATTTTGAAATCCTCCAGACCGGTCACGGCAGTCATCACAGCTTCCCCAATACTATTAAATCATTAAGGCTTTCCCCTGGACAAGGAGCCAAAATGCCGGTCCTGGTGGGTGAGGTATGTTACGAGGGAATCATGGAGGCAAACCGGGAGGAGATACAGCGCCCTCTTTTCTGGGGTTGTATGCTCTCCGGGGCAGCCGGGCATACCTATGGTGCCAACGGTATCTGGCAGGTAAACATAAAAGAAAAACCCTCTGGGCCTTCACCACACGGCATTTCCTGGGGGGCACTCCCTGGGAAGAGGCTTACAATTGCCCGGGTCAAAACATCTGAGCATCAGCAAAAGACTCCTGGAGCGCTATGCCTGGGGAGAAATGCAACCGCACCAGGAATGGGTGGAAACACCCTCAACCAACAAGGATGAACACTTCGTTCCCTATGCCGCAGGGTATCCCGGGGAAACTGCGTATAATCTATTTCAGCCCTTTCTTGCCTCTGTCCCGGGTCAAGAATCTGGAGTGCGAAGTTGCCTATCGGGTCTTCTTTTTCAACCCTTCTACCGGCCAGAAACATGGCTTAGGAAAGGCGACAGCAGACAGGAATGGCAGCTATGAGCTACCAAAACCGTCCATATTCCGGGATTGGTCCTGGTCATGGAAGCAGAATAATTGCTGTAGAATGCCCGGTGAAGAGATATACTGCTCCCCGCCTTTAGTCGGGGGCAGTGAGTTATCTGAAAAATAATCAGGGGGGAAATTTATTCTATTTTTCCCGAGATGCTGCTTTTGGTGAACTCTATTCTGGTGTTGTCATCCACCTTCAATACCACGCTCTTCTCCTTGATATTTACCACTGTGCCGTAAATACCGCTGCTGGTGATTACTTTATCTCCTTTTTTGAGAGCTTGCAGCATTTTCTGGTGTTCTTTCTCCTTTTTCCGCTGAGGAAGGATGAGAAGAAAGTAAAAAATCACAAATATGAATATAAGAGGCAGAAGAGAGGCTATTCCGCCTGCTCCTCCGGCAGTGGTTCCTCCCTGTGCCATTCCATAAGCAAAGTTCATTGTAACCCCCTTTAACTGTCTTTTCTAAATATTCCTTCTACTCTTACTATTTCCTGGCGCTTATTCTACCATACTTTATTTATTTTCGCTTTGTAGCCAGTAGAATAAGCTATCGCAAGATACTTAACAATTCTTCCAGTTCTCTCTTTATTTCCCGCAGTTGGTTGATTACTATACTGCTTTTGGTTTCTTCGTCCGTCTTCCTTAGAGCTTTTTTGATGCCCTTGATAGAATAACCGGATTTAATCAGTTTGTTTATTCTCTTTATTTTTTCTACCTCTTCCATGGGGTACTTTCTTCTCTTTCCGCTTCGGTCAGGATTTACCAGCCCGCAACGTTCCCAGTATCTAATGGTGTAGGGAGGAATACCCTCCTGTTCACTCACCTCGCTAATAGAAAGATAGACTTTATTTCTCATGAATAAACCTCTCCGGCTCCTCCCGCGGTGTCCTGAGCATCAGCGATTTTACTCCTTCTGACGGGCTCATCCCTTTGTAGAGAATTTGATATACCACTTCTGTAATGGGCATCTCAACTTTCAATCTGCAGGCCAATTCCCGGGTGGATTTTACCGTAAATATCCCTTCTGCCACTTTTTCCATACTGGAGAGTATCTCCTGGAGACTTTCCCCCTTGCCAATTCTTTCTCCCACTGCTCTATTGCGTG
>JAADFP010000133.1 GCA_013152825.1 Caldisericota bacterium
CCTACGGCGAATCCTCTGCTCCTTCTGACCTCTACCGGAAATTTGGCCTGGATGTGGATTCAGTGGTGGAGAGAATAGAAAAAGCAGTGAAGAGTAAGCAGTGAACAGTAAATTGGTTTCCTGGTAATCCTGGTTTCTTAGTATCCTGGTATCATAGTTTCGCAGTTTACTGGTTTCCTGCTTACCTGCGCCCCAGCGTAACGGCGGGGCGGGCATATCGGGGCTTGTCCCGATATGTATCGGGAGGTGAGACTCCCGATTGAGGTCTTCCTATCCCTCCTCCTACCAGGAGGAGCGTTTCGCTTCGGGGTAATTCTTCTCGAAAATGTGTTAAAATACTTACAGAGGAAAGATGATAAAGGGTATTTTGAAAAAAGACAGGGTAATTCTGGAGGAAAAAGTAAATCTCCCGGAAGGTATAGAAGTTACTGTTTTGCTCCCTCCTAAATACCACCTTCTTGAAATGTCAGGAAGGTGGAAGGATAGGAAAGACCTGGATAAAGTTATAAAGGAAATTTATAAAAGTAGAAATATCAAAAAATAGGTGTATATCTTAGACACTGACGTTTGCATAGAAATTCTGAGAGCTAATAGAATTGTTATAAATAAAATAACCACCTTACCTGATAATACCCGTCTCTTTACCAGCGTTATCAATGCTTCTGAGTTATTCCATGGGGCTTATAATTCTCGGCATCCTGCTCTTAGAATAGGAGAAGTGAAAGAATTCTTGCAAGGTTTAGAAGTTCTCCCTCTCAATTTAGAAGCATGTGAGAAGTACGGAGAATTAAAAACAAGGTTGAAAATTCATGGCGTAGTAATTCCCGATATTGATTTGTTTATTGCCAGTATCGCTTTAGTTCATAACTTAGTTCTCGTAACTCATAATATTTCTCATTACCAGCGGATAAAAGAACTCGTACTTGAGGATTGGCTGATAGAAGACAGTCCCTGATTACTATCATTCAACTTGTTTAAAATAATTTAAACGCGGTGTGATATAATGGGAGTAAGTTGTGAGTTAGAGAGGGAGAGTAGCGAGTAGATAGTAGTGAGTAGTAAGGGGGGGATGTGCAGGGAGTGGATTCCCGCTTTCGCGGGAATGACAAAGCCGGACAAATGGGGTGTAAAGCTATAATGCAAATCATTAGCCCTACCTGTCATACCTGCGCAAGCAGGTATCCAGGAAAATAAAGCATGGGAAAGCAATATTATGTGTATATCCTGGCAAGCAAGAAAAACGGAACCTTATACACGGGAATCACCAGCAATCTAATTCGTAGAGTATATGAGCATAAAAATAATTTGATAGAAGGTTTCACAAAGAAATATAATGTTCATCAGCTGGTATATTTTGAAGTGGTAGAAGATGTTAATGCTGCTATCCACCGGGAAAAATGCATAAAGAAATGGAAAAGGGCATGGAAAATAGAATTGATTGAGAAGAATAATCCTGAATGGAAAGATTTGTATTATGAACTGGTATGATGTGGATTCCCGCTTTCGCGGGAATGACGAAGGAGGCAGGAATGATGCAGGCAGACAAACAGAGGTTAAAGCCATAATACGAACCACCAGGTTCTACCTGTCATGCCTGCGAAAGCAGGTATCCATGCAAGACTTTAGACCTTAGACGATAGGCTATAGACTTTAGTAGCGAGTAGCGGGTAGTGAGTAGCGAGGGAAGAGGGAGTAAGCAGTAAATAGTAAACGGTGAGCAGTAAGGAGTAAAGTAGTTTCCTGGTACCCTGGTTTCTTGGTACCCTGGGAGTAAGGTTTTGGGTTTGTGATTTAGGATTTATTTAGGTCCGATGACTCCGAAGAGTCTGAGTATCGGACTCCTTCGGAGGTTTGTGTTTTTGGATTTAGAGTTTATCCCAATACCAGCCCTACCTGTCATACCTGCGCAAGCAGGTATCCAGGAAAGCGAATGTGCATATCTTGGCAGGCAATATAGATTCCTGCCTGTCCCGGTGCATATCGGGGCTTTCGCAGGAATGACAAAGGAGAGCATGGATGATACAGGAGGCAAAAATAAGGCGGGGTGGGAGACGGTGGACGGACGACGAAAAACGTTTCCAGCCACGCAACCGCAACCGATTAACGGTAGCCGGTAGTGAGTTGGTACCCTGGGAGAAGGTTTTTTCCTGCACCCTACGTGGTTCAGGGCGGAACTGGCAACTTCTCCTACATATGTCAGGAAGGTTTAGCTTTTACCCCCTTCCCAATTAGCGGTAGTTAAAAATTGAAACTGAAAGAACTTTTAGCTTTAAGTATCAAAATGGAGGTTAGTGGGTATCATTACTACTCTACCTTGAGAGAATCTGTTCAGGTAAAATCAATAACTTCTTCAGACCTTCCCGATACCCTGGGGTTTATTGCCAGAGAGGAACTGGAGCATAAGAAAGCGTTGGAAAAAATCTTGCGGGAAATGGAGAGCTGGAGAGAAGAGGGAGTGCTTCCCCGGGAACACAGGTTATACTGGGAGTCTCTTGCCTTTAGATATGTCAGAAGTGGGGGAACATTCCAGACAATAGGTTCGGGAAAGGATTTTCTTTCCCGGTTACTCTGTTTAGAACAGGACACAATTATTTTCTTTCTCCAGATGAAAAAATTCCTTCCCGAAAAAGAAGCAGGAATTATAAGCGGGATACTAGAAGAGGAAAAAGAGCACCTGAAAAAAATTGCCTCTCTCTCCTGTTTGCTCAATAAAGTATAATTTGTCGGGTAGGCCTCAATATTCCCGGTTTCCCCGATTTATCCGAAAATCGGATAACTAGCCAGGGGAAAACTTGACAAAGGCTACTTTTATAGGGTATATTAGTACCGTTAAATGTCTCCTGGTGTACCTAAAAACCAGGGTGGGAAAGGAGGTGAAGGATTTTAATTACACCCGAAAGGTCACCCAGGCAGAGAGGATAGAAAACGCGTGTCCCGATATGAATCGGGGCCTGTCTCCCGATATAAGTCGGGAGAGAGAAAGCGAGTGGATAAATTAAGGAGGAAAAAATGAGTAAGAAGATAAGTGTAGTACTAATTGCATTAACTCTTTTGCTTGGATTCACTTACACGGCAAAAGCAGAAGTGCAGAACGTAAAGTTGGTGGTGATATCCAGGTGCAGGGTATCTGGCAGAAGAACATGGACCTGGTTAACGAGAAGTGGTCGGCTAATGTAGCAAACTTCCTTTATCAGGTAAGCAGAATCTATGTATCTGCTGATTTAACTGACAATGTAAATGCTTACGTCAGATTCCTGAATGACAGAGTATGGGGTGATGGATCGTTAGATGGACTCACTGTTAAGGATGCTTCTGGTTCTGTCTATGTGCCTGTATATCCATATACTTTGGAGGCTGATCCAACGACTACGCCAAGTGGGAGCATCTCAAGCGGCTCGTTTGACAGCAATGTAGAAATAGACCTTGCCTACATTACTCTGGCTGAAATGTTCGGTTATCCAATCTCTCTCACCATTGGAAGACAGGAACTGACCTATGGAGAAGGATTTTTAGTAGGTGATGGAGTAAGCGATATATATACTTTGATAGATGGAGAATTGGTATACGCAGCGGGGAAAATAGATAAAGATAAGACAGATATCAATACTCTTGCTTACATCTACGGTCCCAAGAAAGCCTTCGATGCTATAAAGTTCTCTGGAAAGTATGATAATTCCACTATTGATGTAATCAAGGCAAAGCTCACCGAAGGCTACGGGAGAGGCACTGACGAAAACCTCTACGGAGTTAACTGGAACCTGGCCACTGACTCTTACGGAGTCTGGGACTTTGCTGCCTTTATAAAATCCCAGGATGATATCAAGGTTAAAGGCAAAGACCAAACTCTGGCTCTTTCTGTAAGAGGAGAAGGAGATATACCTCAGATAACAGTAGGAAAACTGCATGTAAAAGCTGAAGTAGTAAAAGAAACCGGCAAGGTAGAAGGCGGCAAGCCCAATAATGATGAGGCTACACTGGAAGCATGGGGCGGCTACTTCGGAGCAAAGTACACCTTTGATAATCCCTACGAGCCCTACATCAGTGTAAACTACACCAGGCTGACCGGCGACAAATCGAACACTAAAAAGATTGAGGCGTTTGATCCCATGTACACCAGTGAGAGCTACGGTGAGATTGCCGATGCTGTACTTTACGGTGGAAGTGCAACCAATGCAAAGATTACTCAGGTAGGCCTGGGTGTAAGCCCTAACGAAAAGCTCAATATCGGACTTGATTACTACATCTATGAAGCAGACCAGGCAGCTACATCTCTTTACTATGTAAAGGGAAAAGCAGACAGCAGGAAGCTGGGAAGCGAATGGGACCTGGCTTTAACCTACGATTACACTGAAGATGTGCAGTTCGGATTAACCTATGCAGTATTCACACCGGGAAGAGGGATAACAAAAGCGCTGGATTCCTTAGATATTAATGATGCCCAGGCAAAGGCGCTCATAGGTTCAGTGAAAGTAACCTTCTAAGAGTTACCCAAGAAGCATACCAAAAGCCCTCCGGCAAATGCCGGGGGGCTTTTTTATTACCCTGTAATGAGTTCTGGCATAAGTTGCTTTTCTCTGGTAAAATTTAACCATCGGGGCAGTAGCTCAGTTGGGAGAGCGCTACCTTCGCACGGTAGAGGTCG
>JAADFP010000134.1 GCA_013152825.1 Caldisericota bacterium
TTTGGCGAAAGGATTGAGATGGTTGTAGAAGAGGGAAAAGAGCTGGTTAAAGGCGTTCCTTCCACGGTGGTTAAAGTCTTAGAAACAGAGCTCAGGATACTGAGAGAAGGCGCCATAAAAAAAGAAGAGGTGAAAAAAAAGTTAAAAATAGATAAAATAGGCTATGGATTCTAAGACAGGAGATAGGGTGGAGGAAATTCAGGGAGTTATGATAAGCTCTATGTACCCGAAGTATTCCAGCTGTCCCGGTATTTTGAGAAGCAAGTATTTATGGATGATAAGATAATAGGCATAGCCAGCGACCATGCTGGTTTTCCGCTTAAAGAGTTTTTGAAAGGATTGCTGGTTAACTGGGACTACAAAGTTGTGGATCTTGGCTGTAATAGTGAAGATTCTGTAGACTATCCAGATTTTGCCTATCCCTTGGCAAGAAAGGTAACTGAAGGAAAAATTCCCCGGGGAATTCTTATCTGCGGCACCGGGATAGGCATGAGCATAGCCGCTAACAAAGTTAAGGGCATAAGGGCGGCACTGTGCTGGGATGAATGTACTGCAAGAATGAGCCGGAATCACAATGATGCCAATATTTTGTGTCTGGGGGGAAGGACCCTTACCCCGAAGCAGGCAGAACAAATATTGAAAGTATGGCTGGAAGAAAGTTTTTTAGGAGGGAATCATAAGAGAAGATTGGATAAGATTAGCAAAATAGAGAGGGATGGATAAATGGGTACTTGGATTAATCTGAACGGAAAATTTGTAAAGAAAAAGGAGGCAAAAATCTCCATCTTTGATCATGGGTTACTTTACGGTGATGGAGTATTTGAGGGAATAAGAAGTTATCGGGGTAAGATATTTCGCCTGGGACGAGCATATAAAAAGACTCTACTCTTCTGCCCACTTTATTATGCTGAAGCCGCCTCTTTCCCCGGAAGAGATGAAGAGAGAGATTGTTTTGACTGTAAGAAAGAACCAGCTGCAGGATGCGTATATTCGGGTGGTGGTTACCCGGGGAGAGGGTGATTTAGGATTAGACCCCGAGAAGTGCCCCAATGCTTCTTATTTCATTATTGCGGATAAAATAGAGCTCTATCCCGGTGAAATTTATGAAAGGGGGTTGGAAGTAGTAACCGTTTCCACCCGAAGAAATCCTACTTTTTCTCTGGATCCGCAGGTAAAATCGTTAAATTATCTTAACAATATTCTGGCCAAGATACAGGGGAAAAAAGCAGGATGTATAGAAGCTATCATGCTTAACCAGGAAGGCTGGGTATTGGAGTGTACAGGGGATAATATATTCATTGTAGAAAATGGGACACTGGTTACTCCTCCTACATTTGTGGGAGTTCTGGATGGTATTACCCGGAACGTAGTTATAGAATTAGCGAGGCAGCTGGGAATACCCTGCTCGGAGGAGGTATTTTCTTGTTACCGTCTTTACAACGCAGACGAATGTTTCCTTACCGGCACAGCAGCCGAGATTGTGCCCGTGGTGAAAATTGACGACAGGGAAATAGGCAGCGGAAAACCGGGAGAGATTACCGACAGAATCAAAAGGGAGTTCCAAAAAGTTACCATGCAAGGCACTCCCGTATATGAGACATGAGAACAATTTTCCCTGGAATGTTTATCATTTGGTATAATGGAGGGAAGGATAAAATAAATGTCTAAATAAGAGATGTATAACAGATTCACCGAAAGAGCCAGAAGAGTGCTCACTTTGGCCAGAGAGGAAGCCAGGCGCTTTGGCCATCTTCAAATTGAACCAGAACACCTCATCCTGGGTATCTTGCGGGAAGGCAGCGGAGTAGCCATAAAAGGCTAAATTCCGCGTAGCTTCCAGCGAGCTTCGCCGCCTGATAGAAGAAAGAATGGTGAAGACTTCTTCCCTGCTTCACTACGGAGAAATAGTTTTCTCTTCCCGGACGAAAAGGGTAGTAGAGCTTTCTATACAGGAAGCAAGAGGCCTTGGTCATCCTTATGTAGGGACGGAACATATTCTGTTGGCTATTCTGCGCATAGCAGAATGTACAGCCTCGCAGGTGCTCAGTAGTGTGGGGGTGGAGATTCACAAGTTGCGTGAGGAAGTAATAAGATTGCAGTCTGTGTATTATTCCAAGGAAAAGAAGACCCGTACCCCAGCCCTGGATACCTTTGGAATAGACCTGACCGAGCTGGCCCGCGAGGGTAAGCTTGACCCGATAATCGGGAGGGAAGAAGAGCTTCAGCGTATTATTCAAATTCTTTCCCGCCGAAAGAAAAATAACCCCTTACTTGTGGGATATGCAGGCGTAGGGAAAACGGCCATAGTAGAGGGGCTGGCACAGAAGATAGTCAAAGAAGATGTCCCGGACAGTTTGATGTTGAAAAGGCTGATTTCCCTGGATTTACCACTAATAGTAGCCGGGACAAAGTACCGGGGGCAATTTGAGGAAAGGATTAAGATGCTCCTCAAGGAGATAAAGGAAAGTGGAAATCTCATACTTTTCATAGATGAGGTGCATACGCTTATAGGAGCGGGTGCAGCAGAGGGAGCCATAGATGCTTCCAGTATTCTTAAACCTGCCCTGGCACGGGGAGAAATCCAGTGTATAGGGGCTACTACCCTGGACGAGTACAGAAGATATATTGAGAGGGATTCAGCCCTGGAGAGAAGGTTCCAGAAGATGATAATTAATCCCCCTTCGGTGGAAGAAACTGTGGCTATTTTGCAGGGACTTAAAGATAAATATGAAAGTCATCACGGGGTAAGAATCAGTGATAAAACTCTGGAGTTGGCAGTAAGGCTGGCCGACCGCTACATATCTGAGAGATACCTCCCTGATAAGGCAATAGATGTAATTGATGAAGTTTGTGCAATGGCAAAATTATTTAAGAAACAGGGACATATAGTTCCTCCCGAGTGGACTGCCCAGCTGGAATTGGTAAGGCAGAACAAGCTGGAAGCTATAAAGGATCAGAATTTTGAGAAAGTAGCAGAGCTTAGAGACGAAGAGCAGAAGTTGCTGGAAGAAATAAGAGAAAGAGGCAGAGTGGAGGTTACCGAAGAAGATGTGGCGGAAGTGGTTTCTAAATGGACAGGTATTCCTTTGTCACGCCTGGAGGATGCAGAATCTTCCAGGTTATTACGCATGGAAAGAGAAATCCGCAAGAGGATAGTGGGGCAGGAAGAAGCTGTAAAGGTTTTATCCAAAGCTATTCGCAGATCGCGTTCTGGATTAAAAGACCCACGCAGGCCCGTAGGGACGTTTCTTTTTCTGGGACCTACCGGGGTAGGGAAAACAGAACTGGCAAAAGCTCTAACAGAATTCCTGTTTGGCTCTGAATCGGCTCTTATCAGGCTGGATATGTCGGAATTTATGGAAAAGTTCTCGGTTACTCGCCTGATCGGTTCTCCTCCCGGATACGTGGGTTACGAAGAAGGGGGAGAATTAACGGAAAAGGTGAGAAGACACCCTTATTCAGTGGTATTGCTGGATGAAATAGAAAAAGCGCATCCGGACATATTCAATATACTCCTGCAAATAATGGACGAGGGACGGCTTTCCGATGCCTTGCACCATACTGTGGATTTCAGGAATACTGTGTTTATCATGACTTCTAACCTGGGTACTCCCTATATTAAAAAGCAGGCCGCTATCGGATTTAATACGGAGAAAGAGGGTGTGGATTACCAGGAGTTGAAGAAGCAATTGCTGGAAGAGGTTAAAAAACTCTTCCGGCCGGAATTTCTTAATCGGCTTGATGAGGTAATTGTATTCAAGCCATTAACCCACAAGAACTTAAAATCGATAGTTAATATTCTTCTCAAAGATGTGGAGGAAAAACTTGCCTCTCACCATATCAAATTGAAGCTTACCTCGAAAGCCAAGGAATTTATCATCCAGAAGGGATACGATCCTGATTTTGGAGCTCGTCCACTGCGCAGAACTTTGGAAAAGTATTTGGAAGACCCCCTGGCAGAGCTAATTTTGAAAGGGGAGATTACCCCTCATAGCAGGGTAGAAGCTTCCGTGGCGCATGGTAAACTTAAGTTCCGCTGTATAGGAAAAGCCCTGGTCTCACTGGTTTGACCCTCTTGGAAAAATTTCAAAAATGCAAGTTACAAATTTGAGATTTAAAGAGTTAGGGATTATTTCTCTCTGTATAGTTTTTGCCTTTCCCCTTTTTTCCGGCTGGGAGCTAAAAATTTCCGGGAGTAATATTGACCTTTCTTCCCTTCGCCTTGCTAATGGTTTTTATGTTAAAGAGGGGAAGATGGAATTAGAGGGGGACATTTCTCCTGGAAAAGAAGCAATAGAATATAAAATAAAAGCAAAGGCAGAGAATATTCTTATTGAAGGTGATAAATTGCCGGGAGAATTATCCCTGCCCTATGTTGTCTTCCATCTTGCAAAGGAGAAATGGAATGTGGAAGAGGGGAAAGGAGAGTGGAATAACCTGAATTTCACTTTTAGAGGAAAGGGAGATGTAAACCCTTTCAGCTACCAGGTAACCATTTTCCTGGAGTCCTTTCCCCTCTCCAAGCTGCAGGAAATGCTGCCCTCTTTGACCCTTCCGGCTTACATTCTTCCCTTAAAAGGGGATTTCCAGGTTACCCTGAAAGGTTCAGAGGTGAATTCTGTAGAAGGAGAAATAATGGCTTCTTCCTTAAACCCGGAATGGGTCAAGAACTTTAATTTTGCATTTTCCTGGGATAATAAGATACTCACCCTCTCCCAGGTAAACATTGATCTCAAAAAGGGTAAAGTAGAAGGGAAAGGAGTTATAGAGTGGAATATTCCCAATCCTTAGAATA
>JAADFP010000135.1:0-3060 GCA_013152825.1 Caldisericota bacterium
GTTGGTTTTGAGTAATATTTTAGGCATATTGGGAAATGGTGTGTCTTCCCGGTAGCCGTACAAGAAGAGGGAAAGTTCTCGCCATTCTTCGATTCTTTTAGAGAAAGAGATGTCAATCTTAAGGTTCTCCCCCTTGATTGAGTAACATATTTCTCCAATATGGATATTGTTTCCTGCTGCTATCTGGTTTTTGCTTTTGCTTCTACGGGGAAATCTGCTTTTGAAGTGGGGATTCTCTTCCAGTTTTGAGAAATTATTATGGGGGAAGTCTCCGAATAACTCATTTTTTCTTACGAAGGAAATAAGCCATGCTCCCCGGGCAGACATTTGACTCTTGTAAAATGAGAGAGCCAGTAATTTCTCCTGGATTTCCTTCTCTTGTAAGGGGGAAGACTTCCATTCTACCACTTCTTGCAGGCTAAGAGGTGGAAGTAAGGGGTACTCAGGATGGTAATGAAAAGGGGCTGGCCAGAGGCCATAGTGGGTGAGGTATGGATATACCAGAGGTTGAGGGATTTTGCCTTTAAGATCAAGTAACGCTACCCTTAAAAAACAATAGAGGGCCTGGTGGTCGGAATTCTTATCAGCTGGATGGGAGACAAATATCCTGGTAGGCTTAAAATTTACTATGATTTCTTTCAGGCTTTTCAGGATGCTTTCCCCGGTGTAAGGGGACTTATAATGGTAAGCTCCCGGGTAGGGAACGTAGGAAACTCTGTTGAAAATGCTTGTATAGGGTTTTTGCCAGAATGCCTGCCAGATAGAAAGCGTTCCCCGGTCAGGATAACCCAGGAATATTAAATCCTCCTTTTTTATGCCCAGCTGTTGCATGGCCAGCATAGCTTCTCTCATGCGCATCTTTCCCATTGTGGTGTAGGCGGAAGGAGCTAAGGCAATTTTTTTCTTGTAGGAGGCAAAAGAGAGGAAATTACTCTCACCGCTGGTGAGATAAACAATTTTGATACTTGCTCCTGCTTCCAAGGCTTTCTGGATTATTCCGGCGCAGGCAAGGGTTTCGTCATCGGGATGGGGGGCTAAGATGAGGATGTTCTCGCCTTTCTGGATAGGGGAAACAAGGGGTAATTCTGAGAAATCGTTGTTCTTAAGTGTATCCATGCCCCAGAAAACAGTATATATTTCAAGTGCCGCCAGGTATAACACGGTGATAAGGAAGATTACATGGGCTATCTTAGTAGCTTTGTCCCATGATTTCTTCATCTTTAAGGGCAGAAGAAAAGGGGTCTCCTTCCTGTACTGGAGGTATGTTTCTCCAAAACGCCTTAGAAGAGCTTTCTCTTCTACCGGGACCGTGTATAGGCGGAGAAAAGTCAACACACAGGACACAGAAAAGATGAGGAGAGTTAACGAGTGAAACAAAAAAGAAAACCCTGCAAAAAGCAAAATGTAGCCCAGGTATAGAGGGTTGCGGCAGTAATTGTAGACTCCTGAATGTACCAATTTCTTGGGTGAGTAATGGGGGATTATGGTCCCTTCTCCTTTAACGGTTAGATCAAAGAACGAGCGTACCGTCCAGAAAATCCCCAGGCTGAAAAATACGGCAAAGAAAAAGAGATTAGCCAT
Organism: Caldisericota bacterium; assembly: GCA_013152825.1. GTDB lineage: Bacteria > CAIJMQ01 > CAIJMQ01 > JAADFP01 > JAADFP01 > JAADFP01. The sequence goes on from JAADFP010000135.1 coordinate 1,582, forward strand.
CATCTCAGGCATACCGAAAGGCAGTTTCTTCTCTACGTAGAAAGAAATCCAGACAATGGGAATGGGAATAATCAGGTATTGCCAGATTATTCCCAGCACAATGGCCAGGCGCTTTTTAATTAGTGCTCTCATGCATTTCTCCTGGTTTTATTAAGAATTAAAAAAGTAATTGCAAAAGTGATAAGTCCACCAATTACTGCCATTATGAAAGACCCTATCAGTAAAGGCTTTCCGTATAAGGGAACTAACTTCCAGCTAAGTACACTGGGGATAGAAATGCTTTGTGCCTGCAGGGTACCCTTATTTATCTCGCCCAGAAAAACTTCTCCCACTTTATAGGAAAATAAATAAACAAAGGGAATAAGCGGCGGGATGCCGGTGACAATACTACTTCCCAGGTAAGTGAGGATAAAACTTTTCTTAAAAATCCGGGAAAAAATGTAGTCGAGAATAGTCTGAAATCCCACTGTAGGGGTGAACCCGATGAAGACGCCAGCGGAAAGAGAAATGGCTACGTCTTTGTTGTTGCCTTTAAATTGTGCAAGCTCGTGTTGCCATTGTGAACGTATCCAGTTTGCTTTAATTTTATGGAAGAAACTTTTCAAAATAATATATTACTCCGGCTCCAACACAATTATAGACAGGATTGGTTTATTCGGGGGCAGGGTAGATGGTTCTTCCTTCCTTGAGTCTTATCCTTTCTGGTTTCTCAGAACCGATATCAAATCCTTTTATAATTCCCAGGATTTCGTGCTTGTTTTGGGCTTTTATAAGGGCCTCTTTCATCCTCTCGTTCTTGCAGAGTCTGGCAATTCTTGCCAGTATCTGGAGGTAGCCTTTTTTGACATCTGGAGGAGCTGCTATCATAAAGATTAGGTGTACGGGTTTGCCATCCAGGGAGTCAAAGTCTATTCCTTCTTTGGATTTGGCAAAAGCAACCGTTAATTTCTCTACCGTGTCTGACCGAGCGTGGGGTATAGCTATCCCTCCTCCAATGGCAGTGCTTTCTATCTGTTCCCTCGCTTTTACTTCTTCTATAAACTTCGTTTCGTCTTTAATTACTCCTGCCTCCTTGAACTTCGAGGCTATTTCGTTGATTATTTCATCTTTTTCTCTATGTTTCAGTTCATCTATAATTAAATTCTCCCCCATAACTTCTATAAGCATCTCCTGCCTCCTTCTGAACTTTTCTAATCCTCTTCTTATTTATATATCTGTCATCCTGGCAAAATAAGTGGTCGCTCTTTTCGGATAGGCTAACTCTGCTTTTTCCGTTAAAACCTCTTAATCTGCAATTATATCACTATTTCTATTATTTGTGCCGAGAATAAGTTAAAGAAGATAGAAGAATGAAGAGCTGAGAAGTTAGACTTTAGACCATAGACTTGAGACGTTAGACCTTAGTAGCGGGTAGTGAGTAGCGGGGGAGAGGGTAGTAAAGAGTAAATAGTGAGTAAGTGAGGGGAGATACAGGATGCA
>JAADFP010000135.1:3138-6090 GCA_013152825.1 Caldisericota bacterium
GGGGATGATATGGATTCCTGCCTGTCCTCTCCCGATGTTAGATCGGGATCGGGGGGCCTACGCAGGAATGACAGGGAGGGCAGGAGGCAGGGTGCCCCTATCTACTAACTACTGTCTACTGAGATAGTAGGGAGGGAAAGGAATAGGTTGGTGGGGAGGAGACGGTGTTCGAATAACGGTCTACGATTCGCGCTACACAACCCCAACCGATTGCCGTAGTTAGACTATAGACCATAGACTTGAGACAATAGCCCGGTATAAATTACAGGGGAGGCTCTCAATATGTTACGGACTGTACAAAGGATTGAAAAATAGCGCATTAGCTGTTAAATTGAGAGTATGGAAGAGATTATTTCAGAGAAGTACATTTATAAAGGGAAAGTAGTTAATCTCAAGTTAGACAAGGTGAAATTGCCCTGTGGGGAACAGCATGTCAGGGAAATCGTGGAGCATAGAGGTTCGGTGGCCATCTTGCCGGTTACCCCCAAAGAGGAGTTTTTTCTTATAAGGCAGTTCAGGATGGCAGTGGGAGAAGAACTATGGGAAATTCCTGCCGGGAGAATTGAGAAGGGTGAGAGTATAGAGGAATGCGTAAAAAGAGAGCTGAAGGAAGAGACGGGTTTGTCGGCGGGTAGAATAAAGAAATTGGGGGAGTATTATCCCTCTCCCGGGTACTGCACAGAAATTATTTATATTTACCTGGCTGAGGAACTGGAAGAAGGCGAGGCTACGCCGGAGAAAGACGAATTTATAGAAATAGGGAAATTTAAGCGAGAGGAGATAGTAAAATTGATTAAGGAAGGGGGGATAAAAGATGGGAAAACTTATACCTCTTTTCTTCTCTTCTTCCTGGAGCAAGGAGGGTAGGGGAAAATGAAACTTTCCAGTTTTCTTCATCCACACTTTATTAAAGTTAAACATGACGCGACTTCCTCCAAAGAGGTCATACATGACCTGGTCAAAGAAATATGCCGGGAATTTTCACCTGAGTTCGAGAAAAAGGTAATAGATTTGATTATGGAAAGGGAAAAACAGGGGCCCACGGTGGAAGGAGGTGTTTCTATTCCGCATGCCCGTATTGAAGGTTTCCATGACCTTATAATTGCTATTTCAATACCAGAGAAACCGGTTGCCGTGGACGGGGAAGAAGTGGAAATATTTTTCCTCATTCTTACTTCAAAGACAGCTTCCCGCATTTACCTGAATACCCTTGCTGCCATTGCCCGGCTGGCAAAGAACAGCGAGCTTCTTAAAAAAATAATTTCCGCTGCGAAGCCAGAGGATGTAATAAGGATAATTGAAGAAGAAGGTGTTCAGGTAAAAGAAGAGCTTACCGTGAAAGACATAATGGAGAAAAAATTTCCCATGGTAACTCCCGGGGAGACATTAAAGGAAGTTATAGACCTTCTCCATAGGGAGGATTCTCTTTTTGCTCTGGTAGTAGAAAAGGGCGAGTTGATAGGAGAAGTTAGACTCCTGGAAATCGTAGAAAAGGGGCTTCCTGACTATGCAAAGAGCCTGATAAACTTGAAATTTCTGAAAACTTTTGAACCCTTGGAAGGGCTCCTGGAGAGAGAGGAAAGAATACAGGTCAGGGAGGTTATGTCTCCCTTAAGCGTAACTTTGACTTCTTCCTCTTCTATTGTGGAAGCTGTAGTGAGAATGGTAAAGGAAAAGCGTTTTTATATCCCTGTAGTAGAGGATAAAAAACCAGTAGGTGTGGTAACACTCAAAGAGTTTGTCACGCGTATCCTTAGAGTATAACCCAATGTCCTTTTTGCTAATTGTCGGAATAATCATATTTGTTGCGGTTTACATTACTATAATATCTGATAAGGTGCATCGCACCATTGTGGCTGTCCTGGGGGGGATGCTGATGATTAGCCTCAGGATTGTGCCCAAGGCTAAAGCTTTCCATTATGTTGATTGGAACGTAATCTTCCTTTTGATAGGCATGATGATTCTGGTAGGAGCAATACAGCGGACAGGTCTCCTGCAGTACATGGCTATTAAAGGGGCAAAGATTGCCCGGGGTAATCCATACGCTACCATGAGTTTACTTATCCTGATTACTGCCCTGTTTTCTGCTTTTTTGGATAACGTTACCACGGTAGTGCTTATTGCCCCGGTAAGTATCCTTATCGCCGTAGAGCTTGGTATTTCTCCTGTTCCCTTCCTCATTTCGGAAGCTCTTGCCTCCAACGTGGGAGGTACAGCTACCTTGATAGGGGATCCACCCAACATAATAATCGGGAGTGCGGCAAACCTGGGGTTCATGGACTTTATTAAGAATATGACCCCTCCCATAATTCTTATGATTCTTATACTACCTATCATTATGAAGTGGATGATGGGGAAAAGGATGGTGGTAAGTTATGAGCGAAAAGCCAGAATCATGGAGTTTGATACTTCCCAGATAATAGAGGACCCTGTACTACTAAAAAAATCCTTGATTGTTTTTTCCCTGGTAATCATCGGCTTTTTTATACATTCCCTCATAGATGTGGACGTTTCCGTGATAGCTATGCTTGGTGCTTTTTCCTTGCTTCTTATTCTCAAAGACCAGAGGAAAATGTTGAGAGAGCTGCTCAGCCAGATTGAATGGACTACCCTCTTCTTTTTCATGGGCTTTTTCATCATGGTAGGTGGCTTATTAGAATTAGGGGTAATCGACAGGATTTCCTACAAGTTATTTGCACTTTTTAAAAACAATCTTTCCCTGGCCTCCCTATCTATCCTCTGGTCCTCGGGCATTCTTTCTTCCATTCTGGATAATATTCCCTTTGTCACTACCATGACCCCGGTAGTCAAAGCATTGGGTACTCAATGGGGTGCGCAAACGATACTTCCCATCTGGTGGTCACTGGCTCTGGGAGCCTGCCTGGGTGGAAACATGACCCTGATAGGTGCTGCAGCCAACGTAGTAGTGGCAGATATCTCGGAAAGAAACGG
>JAADFP010000136.1:0-704 GCA_013152825.1 Caldisericota bacterium
CCAGACTTCATAATGCGTGGCATAACTTTCTATCAGGTCCAATATCTCTTCATTAACACAGTCTGGCCTGGTGCCGATGGCTATACCCACAATATCTGGAAAGTTTTTCACTATATCGTACTTTTTCTTAAGAGACTCTACGGGAGCATAAGTATTCGTGTATGCCTGAAAATAAATCATAAACTTTTTTGCTCCGTACCTTTTCTGCCCAAATTCCATCCCTTCTTTTATCTGCTCCTCTATACTTTTGGGTGAACACGAGTGAAAAGAGAAAGCCCGGTTATCACAGAAAATACACCCTTCATTACCCAGCCTCCCATCCCGATTAGGGCAGGAGAACCCTGCATCTATTCCAATCTTGTATACATAACAGCCAAATTTTTCTTTAAGATACCTGGAAAACCGGTAATACCTACTCATAATTCATTTTCTCATATACTGGTTGTGAGTTGCCAGTTGTAAGTTACGAGTTCCACATCCCGATATACAGCGGGAGGCGGGTATGACAGGTAGGGCTGGCATCAGGATAAACTCTAAATCCAAAATCACAAACCTCCGAAGGAGTCCGATACTCAGACTCTTCGGAGTCATGGGACCTAAATAAATCCTAAACCACAAACTCAAAACTCTCTCCCAGGGTACCAAGTTACCAACTTACTACCGGCTACGGTAATCGGTTGCGGTTGCGTAGCGGGAAACGTTTT
>JAADFP010000136.1:712-5795 GCA_013152825.1 Caldisericota bacterium
TTTTGCCTCCTGTATCATCCATGCTCTCCTTTGTCATTCCCGCGCAAGCGGGAATCCACTTCCTGCACCTCCCCCCTTACTACTCCTGCCCATCTCCCGATAGATATTGGGACAGGCAGGTTTGTGCCTATCACTCACTTCTCACTATTTACTGCTTACTATTTACCCAAAATTTGACATTTACCCTTTTTTCAACATACAATCTAAAGACAGCCAATAAGGATTAAGTGTGATTTTCTCAAATTATGCTCAAATACAGGCCATTTCCCGGGTAAACATCCGGGTAAACATAGGGAAACCTTACAGTATAGATACCAGAGAGATCAGTAAACAACAATCTAACCCTTTTGAGCATCAACATCTACTGCAAGGTGTCTTAGAAACCCGATTGATGAGGAGGAGATAACCATGCAAAAACCAACTACGAAAAAGATGACGGTATTTACACTCTCAATGATGACAGTAGCAGCAGTATGCAGTCTAAGAGGACTGCCTATGATGGCAAAAGAAGGACTTTCCATGATTTCTTATATCCTGTTTGCCGCAGTGATGTTTCTGCTGCCAGCCTCTTTAGTTGCGGCAGAGTTAGGGGGGGCATTCAGTAAAGAGAGAGGCGGCATATATACCTGGGTGAAAGCAGCATTTGGCTCACGTTGGGGTTTTACGGCTATCTGGCTGCAGTGGATTCAAAATGTAGTCTGGTATCCTACAGTGCTGGCCTTTGCTGCCGGAGCACTGGCCTATCTTTTTATGGCTCCAGAACTGGCAGGAAAGGGGATTTACACCGGAACCATCATTCTTATCTGCTATTGGGGAGCTACCTTTATTACCCTGGCCGGGACAAAAGTAGTGAGCTCGGTAACAAAATACGGGGTTCTGTTAGGAACAGTATTGCCGGGTGTCATGATTATCGTCTTAGGTATTTTGTGGCTGGTGCAGGGAAACCCGCTTCAGTTTATGACAGCGAGCACGAGCATTGCTGCAGCGGGACATGGAGCCAGGGAAATGGTTCATCCGCGTCTATTCCCACACATTACTGGTCTGGGCAACATAGCATTCCTGGCCGGGATTATTCTGCTGTTTGCCGGCGTTGAGGTACACGCTGTTCACGCGAATGAATTAAAAGACCCTGCAAAACAATTCCCAGAAAGCATGTTTCTGGCCATGGCCATCATATTTTTCCTTTTTACTCTGGGATCCCTTTCTGTTGCAGCCGTGATACCTGCCCAAGAAATTAGTCTCACAGCAGGTTTGATGCAGGCATTCAGCCAGTTGTTGGCAAAGTTTCATATTGAATTCCTCACCCCTGTCATCGGGCTACTGGTAGCATTCGGCGCCATTGGCGGGGTTATGTCCTGGATTAGCGGCCCAAGTCGCGGTTTGTTAGAAACAGCCAAGCAAGGCGAAATTCCACCATTTATGGCAAAGACCAATAAAAATGGGATGCAGGTGAATATCCTGATTATCCAGGGAATCATTGTCACCTTATTGGCCCTATTGTATTTCATCATGGATAACGTGAGTGTAGCCTTTTTCGTTCTATCTGCCATGACCATCACTCTCTATCTCACCATGTATATCATGATGTACGCAGCAGCCATTAAATTGCGTTATACAAGGCCTGATTTGCCTCGTTCCTATAAGGTGCCGGGTGGATTATACGGCTTGTGTGCGGTGGCTGGCATTGGCCTCCTGGGTGTTATATTCTCTCTAATAGTTGGGTTTTTCCCGCCAACGAATCTCCCCGTAGGCAATCCTGTATTATACGTGGGATTAGTTGCTTCCGGGATGGTTATATTCATCGGGTTGCCATTATGGATTAATAAAATAAAAAAACCCGCATGGAAGGAACAGTAATGGATTTAATAGAGGAAAGGAGGATAAATTATGGCACTGCATGAAAGAGACAAGGTAAGGGCGAATCTCCTGGATGATGTGTTTGCGTCTCCAGATTTTTCTGTCAGGATGCCTAAGTATAAATTTCCTGAAGATGAGCATAACCCTCGTCACATTCGTCAACTGGTGCACGATGAATTGATGTTAGACGGCAATGCGCGTCAGAACCTGGCTACATTTTGTTCCACCTGGATAGAGCCGGAGGTTCACCAGCTCATGGACGAGTGCATAGCTAAGAACATGATTGACAAAGATGAATATCCTCAGACAGCGGAGATTGAATCACGCTGTGTGCATATGTTGACAGATTTGTGGAATGCGCCGGACAAAGCCAATGCTATCGGATGCTCTACTACTGGTTCCAGTGAAGCAGCTATGTTAGGTGGTTTGGCTATGAAATGGCGGTGGCGAGAGAAGATGCGTGCCCAGGGTAAACCAACCGACAAGCCCAACATGGTTTGTGGTCCGGTACAGATTTGCTGGCATAAATTCGCCCGATACTGGGATATTGAACTAAGAGAGATTCCTATGGAAGGCGATCGGCTGATTATGACGCCCGAAGAGGTCATCAAACGCTGCGACGAAAATACCATAGGGGTAATTCCCACCTTAGGCGTCACCTTCACCTGCCAGTACGAACCGGTCAAGGAGGTAGCTGAAGCTCTGGACCAGCTTCAAAAGGATACCGGCCTGGATATCCCCATACATGTAGATGCTGCCAGTGGTGGTTTCCTGGCGCCTTTTGTAGAGCCCGAGTTGGTGTGGGATTTTCGCCTGCCCCGGGTAAAATCGATTAATGCCTCCGGGCACAAGTTTGGACTGGCACCACTTGGTGTTGGCTGGGTGGTCTGGCGAGATAAAAAATATTTACCCGATGACTTGATTTTCTGGGTCAACTATCTGGGGGGCAACATGCCCACCTTTGCGCTGAATTTTTCCCGACCCGGGGGGCAAATAGTAGCCCAGTACTACAATTTCCTGAGGTTAGGTAGAGAAGGCTACCGCAAAATTCAGCAGTCCTGCTACGATACCGCTGCCTATTTAGCTGATGAAATCGGGAAGATGGAGCTGTTCAAAGTTATTTATAACGGTAGAGGCGGCATCCCGGCTGTTTGCTGGTCATTAAAAGATGGGATAAATCCTGGATTTACCCTGGATTTACCCTTTACGATCTTGCAGACCGCCTGCGAAGCCGCGGCTGGCAGGTTCCAGCCTACTCCATGCCCCCAAATAGACAGGATCTGGTGGTGCAGCGTATCCTGGTGCGCCACGGGGTGAGCCAGGATCTTGGCACTATGCTCCTGAATGACATGCGGCGGTGTATTGATTATTTCAAGAAGAATCCGGTTGCCACACCGCTTACCGAGGAAACTGCGGGAGGCTACAAGCACAGCTGAATTCGCTGGCAACTATTTCCCGACAAAGGGAAAGGAGGGATTGCTTTTCTGTCATACAGAAGCCCCCGACACATGTCGAGAGGACAGGCAGGTATGATAGGTAGGGGTTAGGTAAACTCTAAACTCAAAATTCTAAACTCTAAGTAAACTCAAAAGCTAAATACTCAAACCCAAAACCTTCCGTAGGGACCCTCTCAACATACCGCCTGCCCGATATACGTCGGGAAGTGGGCAGGTGCGTCGGGATGCGAATCGGTTTTCGTAGCTCGGGCAACGTCCTTACCCCGCTTTATTTTTGCCTCCTGTATCATCTATGCTCTCCTCTGTCATTCCCGTGCAAACGGGAATCTATATCATCCACACATACACATAATATTGCTTTTCCATGCTTTATTTTCCTGGATACCCGCTTTCGCGGGTATGACAGGCAACCTGGTGCTTTGTTTTATGGTTTTATGTCTCCATCTTCTATTTTTGGGCTTTGTCATTCCTGCGAAAGCAGGAATCCACTTCATGAACACATACACATAATATTGCTTTTCATTCTCACTCTTCTGGATACCTGCTTGCGCAGGTATGACATATAGGGAGGCCTGCGCGTGCTCCTGACATGTGTCGGGAGGGCTTTCGCGGGTAAGACAGGCATCAGGGTAAACTCTAAACAACAAACCCTAAACATTCGAAGAAGTCTCCCGACATACGTCGGGAGAGTCATCGGACCTAAATAAATCACAAATCTGAAACTTTCTACCAGGGGACCAGGCCTACCAGGATACTAAGAAACCAGGATTACCCATTCACTATTCACTGCTCACTGCTTACTGTTCACTACTCCTGTATAAAGGCTAAAATCTTCTCCTTGAGTTCTTTATTCAAATACTGTATAATTATCTTACTTAATTATTAAGAGGGTGAAGTATATGGAAGAGCAGTTAAAAAAAGATGTAGAAAGGTTGGACAGGATTATTCTAAGTATGCAGAGAAAGATGAGAGCTAAACTTTCCAACGAATTATCCTCCGGCAAAATCACCATTCCCCAGTTCCACATACTCTCTTATCTGGTAGAAAGGGAAAAAGCAATGATGGTAGAACTTGCCCGATACTTAAAAGTGAGTGCTTCTGCTGTAACCAGCCTGGTGGATAACCTGGTAAAGATGGGGTTTTTGAAGCGGGAGTTTTCTCCCGCAGATAGAAGAGTGATTATTGCTTCTCTCACAGCAAAAGGCAAAAAAACTGTCTTGCGTATTAGAAGCCAGTTCTGTAAGCTTTTAGAAAAGGCTTTAGAAAAGTTCACTTCCCAGGAAAGGGAAAAGCTTCTGGAGTTGATAGGGAAAATGGAGCAGCTTTTATGAAAAAGTTTTTAATAATTTCCTGGATACTTTTTCTGTCGCATCTTGCTTTTGCTGAGGGTAACCTGCTGAGTTTACAGGAGAGTATATCCATAGCCTTGGGAAATAATCCCTCCATAAATATAGCCAGGGAGAAAATAAGGGAAGCGCAAACCGATAAAGAAAAAGCACGCAGCAATTTCCTTCCCAAGCTTTATACTTTTTCCTCTTACACCCGCCTGGATAAAAAGAAGACTATGGATCTTAAATTACCTTCTTTCCCGGGATATCCCAGTATGCCCAAGCCTGTGCTCTCCGACGACAAAATCTACGATTATAACCTCAGTCTCTCCCAGCCGCTTTTCACCGGTGGAAAGCTTATCTCTCTTTACAACCTGCAGAAAGAAAATCTTGCGGCAAACCAACATAATTTTGAAAAGGTGAAGAATGACTTAATCTTTG
>JAADFP010000137.1 GCA_013152825.1 Caldisericota bacterium
TCTCCGGCCACTTTTATCATTTTACATTTTACTATGCCGGCCAGGGAGATAACTGCCACCTCCGAAGTGCCTCCCCCCACATCTACTATCATGTTTCCCCCTGGATCCTGCACCGGAAGGCCTGCTCCAATAGCTGCTGCCATGGGCTCTTCAATCAGGTAGATTTCTCTGGCACCTGCCTCTGCTCCCGATTCTTTTACTGCCCGTTTCTCTGCTTCGGTTATTCCCGAAGTAACCGCAATGATAACTCTGGGACGCACAAATTTCCTTCGTTTATGCACTTTGGTAATAAAATAACGCAACATTTCTTCCGTGGCTTCAAAATCCGTGATTACACCGTCCCGGAGAGGACGCGTGGCTACAATTGAGCCGGGGGTTCTTCCTACCATTTTTTTGGCTTCCTCCCCTACAGCAAGAATCGCCCTGCTCCCCTTGTGCATAGCTACAACAGAAGGCTCTACTAATACTACTCCTTTCCCTTTGACATAGACCAGGGTGGTAGCCGTGCCCAGATCAATGGCTATATCATTGGAAAAAGCTCCAAAAATTTTATCAAAAATCATGTTTCCCTCCTTCCCGAAGAGCCATGCTCTCCAACCTCTTTATCCTCTCCTCTGTAGGGGGATGGGTAGAAAAAAGAGAGGAAAGAAAACTTTTCCCAGAAAAAGGATGCACGATAAATAGAGGTGAGGTAGCTGGATTAGCCTCCAGGGGATAACTCTCTTTATAAGATTCAAGCTTTTTTAAAGCATTGGCCAGATAGATGGGATTTCCAGAAACTTTTGCCCCACCCGCATCTGCCATATATTCCCTGTTCCGAGATATGCTCATCTGTATCAAAAGTGCGGCCAGAGGAGCCAGGACAGAAAGAAGAATTAGCAAAAGAGGAGAAGCTCCATTGTCATCGTCCCCTCCAAAAATCGCCCCCCACCGCATCCAGAAAGCAAGCATACTTATGGCCCCTGCTATGGAGGCAGCTACTGTCTGAATCAGCGTGTCCCTATGCTTGACATGAGCCAGCTCGTGACTCAGAACTCCTTCTATCTCTTCCCGATTGAGTAACTTGACCAGTCCAGCGGTAACTGCCACACTGGAATGCTGGGGACTTCTTCCGGTGGCAAATGCATTCGGAGAAGGTTGGGGAACAATGTAAAGTTTGGGAGTGGGAATTTTCATCCTTCCAGATAATTCTCTAATAATGTCATGCAGCCAGGGCAATTCATCTTCCTCCAGCTTTTTTGCCCTATACATAGCAAGGATTAAACGGTCGGAATTGTAATAAACTACGAAGTTCATTATCAGGGCAAAAACAAAGGCAACAGTTGCACCTCCTCTTTTCCTCCGAAAACCCCTCCCAATAAGACTAAAAGCAGAGTCAAGCTAACAAGTAGGAAAAATGTTTTTACTTGATTCATTCTTTAACGGATTATAACCTACCCGGGTTAAAAGTGCAATGGAAAAGAAAAACTACTTTTCTATTACTACCATGCAATGCCCCTCCAGGCAGGGAATAAGGCAGTTTATATATTCCCCCTCCTGGCTGAACTCCACTGGCTGCCTTTCAGGAGCCAAATATACCTTCCCGGGAGACCAGTTACCCACGTGAATGGAGACCTTTAGATTATAAAGAGGGATAACATCCTCTATTATATCCAGCCTGTCTACCCGTCTTTCCGGGATATAATGCAACAGGTGTACTATGCGTCGGTTTTCCTGTTCTGTCACCGTTACCTGGCAGGTAGAGGGGACTTCGGCTCTTACCAGTTTCTCCGGCAGAAGGCAATTCTATTAGGTTCTCTATTAACTGCCGGTAGACAATGTAGCCATGCAGTTTGTATGCTCTGAATATGGGGCTGGAGATATAAATAACTTTACCTTTCCTGGTCACGGCTGGCAAATCTGTCTCCTTTTCCACCGGTGCCTGGGAATGGGAGGAAAAATGCTGGTAAGTACGGTTAAAGTACGGGTGCATAACCGTAGCCAGCACCTCTGTCCCTTCCACAGGCTCCACCCGGATACTGCCTTCATACATGATATGCGGCATATCCGGTATACCTCTGGCAACTACTTCCTCTACCCGGAAATAATTCGGGCAATACTCATCCCTCCCTCTGTACCTAACTCCCATCTGGGGCAAGACAAAAACCCCCTCTTCCTGATCCAACCCGGACTCATTGCTGAGAATAAGCCTGCCTCCTTTTTCTAAAAAAGAATCTATCTTCTCCCTAAGAGGAGGAGAGATAGATATGCTATCTGGAAGCACTATAAGCTTGTACCTGGAAAAATCAGCCTCCAGGTCCAGGATATCAAATTGATGGTGGGTCTCCAGCAGCATCCGCATGGCACCTTCATCCGAGGGATGAATACCATCCACCGATATATGGTCCTGCGCCGCCACAGAAACCACTCCTATCTGGACCACAGGTTTTGCCTCTGCACACCAGGGCTCTTTTTCTGCTACGCTTTTATATACTTCGCCAATTCTTTTATATGCAGCTTTATTTAATGCTCCCCGCGGATGCATCTGGTCGCCTATGGAACATTTGGCACCATTTGCCAACATGGAAAAACACTCGTATTCCAGGGCAGCTTTATTCTTGAGACTGCCAAAATCAGCCCAGGATTTGTGAAAACGGGCCGTCATCCCCAGGAAATCTTTACCCAGGGTACGGCAGTACCTGACAAAGAAGGGAAAATGGCTGTACCCCCAGCCCCCTGAAGGCAAAGATTCTATTTCCAGGTGGGTAAGATGGGGAAGAGTGTTACGCATGCCTATCTGGATACTTCCGTTAAAAAAGACACTCGCCCCCGGTTTGAGCCTCTGCACCAGGTCATACAAGCGATTTTGAAAGCGCTGGAGAACTATCTCTTTATGCTTTTTTAAATCTTCCTCTGATTCACTATTTAGCTTAAGCTCCTCCCTATCCTGCACACACCACCGGCAGAAACATCCAGCTTCAGGATGCATAACAATATCGAAGAATATCCCGTCCGTGTCATAATTCCTGAGTACTTCTTCTGTCTGTTGAGCCACGTAATCTGCGTAGGCTGAATTGAGACAGAGAATATGCCAGCCGGCCTGTAAAGGGCCAGCGCCCACCATTTTTCCTTCACCATCCAACTGCCGCCATTCTGGATGCTCTCTGGCCATATATTCATCCCTACATACACTGATATAGGCAGGCACACGAATATCCTCTGCATGACAGGCCTCTATCATTTCCCCCAGCAAATCTCGTTTTAAATAAGGGTGTTTTATTCCTACCTTGGTAGGGTAGTAGGACATACCATGGTGACACTTGGCAAAACAGGTAATAGAATCTATGTAGCTCTCTTTAAGAGTCTTTGCAAAATCATCCGGGTTAAAATCAAAACCTATACCTTCAATTAACTCAGAGGTATGAAAATCCAGATGGATCTGCCTGAAACGTAATCTTTCCATTTCATTATCTCCTTATTAGCTCGTCATTATTATATCCACGGTAGAAATACTTTTGCCATAACAGAGGGATATTTTACCACAAACACTCCTCATTCAACATAATTTTTACATTTCCGAATCCTTCACTATGCTTCCATCTACAAAAGGGCCTACCGTGCCCAATCTTTTTAATAAAGCCCCTTTTCTTCTCCAGCCAGTTTATGCTTGCTGCAAATTGGTAGTTGCTCATCCTCTCTTACCTCCTTCCTTTATGATTAGCACATATACTATTCATATATTTGTCGAGTAATCCCAATCTGAGAAGAAAAATCTCTTTGCTTGTTGAATCAAGAACTAAACCTGATATGTAGAGATTGCATTAAAAGGTGAGAAAAATATCATTCTTCACGACTGCCAGCTACATTAAAACTTCCGCAAACCGCCTAAAAATGGTAAACTTATAACCGTCATGCTGGATTTAAAATTTGTCCGGGAAAACCCCGCAATAGTCAGGGAGAGTCTGGAGAAAAGAGGAGAAGACCCGAAAATTCTGGAGAATTTCTTAAAAGTTGACGAAGAGAGGAGGAGGCTGCTTAAGGAAGTGGAACCCCTGAAGAATAAAAGAAACGAGCTCTCCCGGGAAATTGGGCTGAGGAAGCAAAAGGGCGAAAATGTAGATGCCTACATGCAGGAAGTTAAAGAAATCTCTTCTCTCATCAAGGAGAAAGAGAAACAGGTAGAGGAAAAGGCAAGAGAGGTAAAAGAGGCGCTCCTGAGCATACCCAACATCCCGCATTCCTCTGTCCCCTTAGGAAAAACACCGGGAGATAACCAGGTAGTAAGGGAATGGGGAGAACCGCGAACTTTCTCTTTTCCTCCCCGGCACCACTGGGATATTGCGGAAGAGCTGGGGATAGTTGACTTTAAAAGGGCAGCGAAGATATCGGGTTCGCGTTTTGCCGTTTACTGGGGAGAGGGAGCACTTCTGGCCCGGGGACTGATACAATTCATGATAGACGTGCATCTCCGCCAGGGATACGAAGAGGTTTATCCCCCTTTCCTGGTAAATCGGGCCTCCATGACCGCCACAGGCCAATTACCTAAATTTGAAGAGGATATGTTTCGCACGGACATGGACCTTTTCCTGGTACCCACGGCAGAAGTGCCCGTAACCAATCTTTTCCGGGAAGAGGTGCTAAAAGAAGAAGACCTGCCGGTTAGGCTGGTTGCTTATACAGCCTGTTTTCGCAAGGAAGCAGGCTCTTATGGAAAGGATGTGCGGGGGTTAACCCGTCAGC
>JAADFP010000138.1 GCA_013152825.1 Caldisericota bacterium
CACATCGGCAAAGTTAAATTTCTGGCTCAGGGGACTCTCTATCCTGACGTTATTGAATCTGTCTCTTCTTTTGGCGGGCCTTCTGCCACCATTAAGACTCACCACAATGTAGGAGGCTTACCAGAAAAGATGAACTTTGAGCTTATAGAACCGTTCCGTGAACTTTTTAAAGACGAGGTAAGAGAGCTGGGAAGAAGGATGAATTTGCCCGAAGAAATAATTTCTCGTCATCCTTTCCCTGGCCCTGGCTTAGGTGTACGCATTATTGGCAAGGTAACCGAGGAAAGCCTGGAGATTCTGCGGGAAGCGGATTACATAGTGGAAGAAGAGGTGCGAAAAGGGGACCTATACAATGAATTGTGGCAAGCTTTTGCCGTATTTCTTCCCGTGCGTTCAGTAGGTGTAATGGGAGACGAAAGAACATATGAAAATGTCATCGCGGTAAGAATAGTAGTCTCGGAGGATGGAATGACTGCCGACTGGGCCAGGATTCCCCATCAGGTTCTGGACAGGATATCCAACCGCATCATAAACGAAGTAAAAGGAGTAAACCGGGTGGTTTACGACATAAGCTCCAAACCGCCTGCCACCATTGAATGGGAGTAAAATGCTTGCCAAGAGAATAATCCCCTGCCTGGATGTAAAAGAGGGGAGGGTGGTAAAAGGTATCAATTTTTTCAGATGCAGGAGATCCCGTAGAAAATGCTGCGCGCTATTCTGAAGAGGGAGCTGATGAAGTGGTCTTCCTGGATATCACTGCTACCATAGAAGGCAGGAACACCATGCTCAATGTAGTTTCCAAGACCGCTGAGCAGGTTTTCATTCCCTTAACCGTGGGGGGAGGGATAAGAACATTAGATGATATACGCGAACTACTCAAGAGCGGAGCAGATAAAGTTTCCATCAATACAGCGGCAGTAAAAGACCCTTCCCTGGTATGGGAAGCTGCGGAAAAATTTGGTAGCCAGTGCATCGTGGTAGCCGTGGACGGCAAATACGTTTCCCCCGGCAAATGGGAAGTTTACATAAACTCAGGGAGAACTCCCACCGGGATACAGGTATTGGACTGGGTAAAAGAGGTAGAAAAAGCAGGAGCCGGGGAGATTCTCCTCACCAGTATCGATGCGGATGGCACCCAGAAGGGATACGATATAGAGCTCACCCGTCTGGTCTCCCAAAAAGTAAGTATCCCGGTCATTGCTTCAGGAGGAGCCGGAGAACCTCTTCATTTTTACCAGGTACTTACCGAGGGTAAAGCTGATGCTGCACTGGCTGCATCACTTTTTCACTACGGAATACTTACCATTCCCAACCTCAAGAAATACCTGCAAGAAAAAGGCGTGGAAGTAAGAGTATAATATGATTATAACCCACTGCCTCTTTCCCGATTTTGGCCGGGGAGAGAGTAGAGAGGGGATACCCAAAGCTAATTCAGGAGCTGTTTGAAATGTGTGGAATATTTGGTATTCATGGTCATCCCAATGCTTCCTCCCTGGCTTTCCTGGGCCTATGGGCTCTCCAGCACCGGGGACAGGAGAGTGCAGGGATAGTAGCTTCTGATGGGGACAGGGTATCCCATAAGTTAGGAATGGGGCTTGCCTCAGAAGTCTTTACAGGGAATGCATTGAAAACCCTTACCGGCAATCTGGCCATTGGTCACGTGAGGTATTCCACCACAGGTTCTTCCACGCTGCGCAATGCCCAGCCGTTTCTGGTACGCTGGCAGAAAGGGTATCTGGCCATTGCCCATAATGGAAACCTGGTAAATTCTTTCTCACTGAGAGAGCAACTGGAGAAAGAAGGGACTATTTTCCAGAGCACCATGGATTCTGAGGTTATCGTACATCTCATAGCCAGAAGCAAAGAAAAAGAGGTGGAAGGAAAGATAACCGATGCCCTTTCCCGGATAAAAGGAGCTTACTCTCTGGTCATTCTCACCGGGAATAAAATAATCGCGGTTAGGGATCCCCATGGATTTCGCCCCCTGAGCCTGGGGGATCTGGGAGGAGCACCGGTAGTAGCCTCGGAAAGCTGCGCTTTTGACCTCATCGGGGCAAAATTCACAAGAGAAATAGAGCCGGGAGAAATGGTGGTGATAAACCGGGCAGGTGTTACTTCCCATTATCCCTTTAAAAAAGTTAAACCCTCTTTCTGTATATTTGAATTCATCTACTTTGCCCGGCCCGACAGCTGGATTTTTGGCGGCAGTGTCTATCTCACCCGCAAAAAATTGGGCGAATGCCTTTACGAAGAGTCTCCTTCGCAGGTAGATTCCGTGGTTCCCATCCCTGATTCCGGGAATTACGCTGCCCTGGGTTATGCCCAGAAGGGAGGAATACCCTTCGAGCTGGCAGTAATCCGCAACCACTACGTGGGTAGAACATTTATTCAACCCTCCCAAAGTATCCGGGACCTGGGAGTAAAAATAAAACTCAATCCCTGCCGCTATATACTCAAGGAGAAAAAAATAGCCGTGGTAGAAGATTCCATCGTACGAGGCACCACCTCCCGGGTAAGGATGAAGAACTTAAGAGCAGCCGGGGCAAAGGAAATCCACCTGCGGGTAAGTTGTCCCCCTCATCGGTTTCCCTGTTTCTACGGGATAGATTTCCCCAACCCCAAGGAACTGGCCGCAAATGTGATGGGAATAGAAGGAATAAGAAAATTCCTGGGACTGGATTCCCTCTCTTACCTCTCTTTACAAGGCATGCTTTCCGCCATGCCCCAAAATGGGCAGAATTTCTGTACTGCCTGCTTCACGGGAAAATTACCCTGTAAAGTCCGAGGAACAAATAGATAAATTTATCCTGGAAAAGAGATAAAGTTTTAGACTGGGGGAAGCAACAGGTGCATAGGGGTAATCGGTTTTGAGTGAAGTTCTGATGTAGAGTAAAAATTCCAACTAATAGTACCAGGAATGCCCTATTACGGGAGGTGAGCATGGGAGAGAAACTTAAAGTAGGAGTTATAGGAGTAGGGGGAATAGGTAGAATACACATCTCCTCTTACCAGCAAACAGGGGAAGTAGAGATTGTGGCTATAAGTGATGCAAGTTTAAACAAGGTAAAACAGGTACAGAAAGAGTTCGGTATTTCCAGGGGATACAAAGACCCTGAGGAAATGCTGGAAAAAGAGAAACTTGATGCAGTGAGTATCTGCACCCCCAATTTTCTCCATGCCTCTCAGAGCATACTCTCCCTGGAGAAAGGATGCCATGTGCTCCTGGAAAAACCCATGGCCACCAATACCACCGAAGCCAGGGAGATAGTGAAGAAGGTTAAAGAAAGCGGGAAAATCCTGATGATGGGTATGACCTGGAGATTCATATCCCACTATTCCTATCTTAAAAGACTTGCTCAACAAGGAGAGTTTGGGGAGATTTATTACGCACACGGGAAATGGCTGCGCAGGAGAGGCGTCCCGGGCCTGGGAGGCTGGTTTACCACCAAAAAGATGAGCGGAGGAGGACCACTGGTGGATATCGGAGTACATGCCCTGGATTGTATGCTCTGGATAATGGATTTCCCCCGGCCGGAAAGAGTCAGCGGATTTGCCTTCCAGAAATTCGGCTTTCGCGCAGGTGATGGTGGATGGCCTCCCCCTGCCACGCGGGATGAACAGGATACAAAGAACAGGGTTTTTGATGTTTTGATGTAGAGGATCTGGCGGGAGGGATAATTCACTTTTCCGGTGGCAAAGTAGCCATACTGGAAGCAAGTTGGGCGCTAAACCTGGAATCCGCCAACGGCATCTCCCTGGCAGGAGACCGGGGAGGAGCTACAGCACCTCCGGTGAAAATCTACCGGGAAAGAAATGGTGTACAGGAAACCATTATCCCGGAAATACCTGAAAGTGAAACATACGTGGAAGAAGTAAAAGAATTCCTGCGCTGTATAAAAGAAGGAAAAGAGCCAGCCTTCGGCAAATGCCGAAAAGGGATACGAGGTCCTGCGCATCCTGGAGGCAATTTACACCTCATCTCGTGAAAAAAGAGAGGTTAAATTATGATTTTAGGATTTTTAGGTGGATTTACTGAAGAAGAATTCCGATTCGCAAAAGATATTGGTTTTCAAGGGATGGAAGTAAATGCACGTCCTGGAAGTGAGTTTATGAAGATATGGGAAGAAAAAAGTGAGGAAGGGATTAGAGAGTTACTCGATAAGTACAAAATAAAGATAACTGCTCTGGCTACCTATATGAATCATCTTTCCCCTGATAAGGAAGAAAGGAAAGAGGCAAATACTCACCTTCTTGCCCTTATAGAGATTGCTTCAAAACTGGGTATAGAAACAGTAGCAACCTTTGCAGGTAGAATTCCTGAGCTTTCGGTAGAAGAGAATATACCAGAATTTAAGAAGGTATTTACTCCTGTTGTCAAGAAAGCAGAGGAGAGGGGAATTAAAATTGCCATAGAAAATTGTCCTATGATGCATGGACATCCTTTTCGCGGCATCAACATTGCCTACTCACCTAAAATATGGGAAATCATGCTGGAGGAGATTCCTTCACCCTCGCTGGGGCTGGAATTCGACCCTTCTCATCTTTTATGGCTGGGGGTGGATTATATTAAGGTGCTCAAAAAATTCGTGGGAAAAGTGTTTCATTTTCATGCTAAAGATACAGAAATACTGGAAGACAAAATAGAAGAAGAAACTATCTTTGGGAAAGGATGGTGGCAATACCGCATACCTGGTTTTGGGGAAATAGAGTGGGAAAAAATTATCCACATTCTCCAGGAGAATGCATATAAGGGAGGCTTTGCCATAGAACACGAAGACCCGATATTCTCTGGAGAAAGAAGGGAAGAAGGTTTGATGTTAGGGTATAAATACCTGAGCCGTTATTTTTAGTCTGGGAAGCATAATTTGGCTATGCTCTAAAGAGCCGGTTAATGCCAAATTTTCAGTAGCAGCCTCCATATCAGGCGAAATTGACTACCGAGAATAACTAAAATAAACCATACTATGAAGAACCTGCTCATCTCGTATATCCCGCTATAATCCTTTCTGTAGGTAACCTCCCTTTTATAGCTGGAAATAATATCTCTGGCATCTTCCATCGAATCCTCTTTTACGTAGAGTTTTATGCCTCCTACTGCGTTACTTCTAAAATTATCCATTAACACCATAAACTCATCAAACATGAAAACTTCTATATTGTTAGATTCCAGAAGCGATTTAACAATATAAGCCTCTACCGGGTAGAGAAACACTCCCACTTTCTTTAACCCTCTAATTTCCTGACTGGCCAACATTACTAATCCAGACTTAATATAAAAAATATAAAACTCTTTTTCACTGTTGTCAAACTTGCCAATACTTTTACCACCCCCTTATGGTTACCGATGAGCGTTTGGGGTTGAGTAGCGCGAAACGGTATTCGTCTTTCGTCTATCGCCCCCCCGCCCACATCCCCTTTGTACCTCTCACTTACTCGCTGTTCACTGCTCACTCCTTTCCCAGTCTATGCTCTAAAGTTTAAAATCCTGGATACCTGCTTTCGCAGGTATGACAGGTAGAGCTGATGATTTGCATTATGGCTTCACACTTCATTTGTTCGGCTTCGTCATTCCTGTGAAAGCCCCGATATCCAGCGGGACAGGCCTGCTTCCACAGGCATGACAGGCAGGCTCACTTACTCACCTACTCACTTACTCACTATTTACTACTCGCTACTATCTACTCGCTACTCACTACTCTCCCAGCTACTCTCCCAGTCTAAAGTCTCTGGTCTATAGTCTATACTCGCTTTCCCGTTTCTCCCTACCCATGGGGGTTACCTACTCACCCGAAATTCAGGTATAATAGGGGGTGGGTGAAGCTTGCCGAAGTGGCGGAATTGGCAGACGCGCCGGACTCAAAATACAAAAAGAGGAGACCTAAAAAGTCAAGGAAACCAAGGAAAAGGAAGAAATAATAAGGGTTTGGGAAATTTTTATCTTTTCTCATTTTTGCTGGAATATACTCAATTTTACTCCTGACTGGACACTATTTGGACACCAGACTTTTAATTTCCTCTTTTATCTTTTTTAAATCTTTACCCCAATAAAAAACGAGCTTTGCGAAAGAGATGAAGAAAAGAAATTTTTCAAGAAATCTGGAGGAATGGAAAACTTTTTAAGGTTTAGGTATAATATTCAATAAAAGTGAATGATTATTCATGAAAAGTGAATGATATGACGAATAAAAATACTTCTAAAATTCTGGAATTCCTCCTGAGAAATATCACTCAAAGTTACAATATTAATCAAATAGCTAAAGAATTAAAGATTAGTGTAGGGGGTGCTCATAAGATTTTGAAATCTCTTGAGCAAGATAATATCCTTACCTCCATAAAATTGGGAAATGCGATATTCTATAGATTGAATTTGGATAGTAAAGAGACTCAAAAAATTTGTGAACTGATTCTTCTGGAATCCAAAAATAGAGTGTTAAAAAATAACCCTGCAGCTAAAATATATGCAGAAGACCTAAAAGAAGTAGAATCTTTTTCTGAGGCAATGATACTCTTTGGCTCCATTCTGGTAAAGGGGAAAGAGGCAAGAGATGTTGATGTTCTCTTTATTGTGAAAAGTAGCCAAATCAAAAAAGTGGAGGATTTCTGTTTACGAATTTCTTCTCTCAGACCTAAGAAGGTTGTCCCTCTTCTCATGAGTAAGAATGATTTTAGAAATAATCTTAAAAAGCGCGATACAGTAGTTGTGGATATTCTCAAAACTGGTGTGATTTTGTCAGGAGAAGAGACCATAGTCAAAATACTTAAAGAGGTTTAGTCATGAAAAACGTAGAGAAAAAGTTCAGATGGTGCTTAGAGAAAGGCAAAGGTAAAGGGAGAAAACACAGAGGTATT
>JAADFP010000139.1 GCA_013152825.1 Caldisericota bacterium
CCGATTTCCACCGGAAACACGATTTCCAGTCGTGCCGATTCAACCAGGCTCTCGCACCTCTCCATCTGGATGCTATTATAACAAAATTTCTCGTTTCTTTCTTTGTAAAAAGGGGGGAATTTATAGCTGTCTAAGGTCTAACTCGTCAATCGGTTGCGGTTGGGGAGCGGGAAACGGTAACCGTTGTCCGTCCACCGTCCTCCCCCTGCCTGTCCTCCCGATCCCGACTTTACGTCGGGAGAGGGCAAAAGCAGGAATCCACATCATGCATCCTGTATCTTTTCCCTGCTCGCTTATTAACTGTTTACTGCACCTACCCATTCCTGAAACAACCTAATGTCTATACTCTAAGGTCTAAAGTCTAACGAGTGTCTTTGTTTATATTTTCCCCAGAAGAGAGAGGCATTGGTCAACATGCCCTCTGGCTACGCGGGGGTTATTGTTGCGGGCGAGCCTGATAAAGGCATATTTTATGAGTTCGTATACCAGGTAAAGTGTTCTTCTTACCTGTGCTTTGTGGGTTTGGGGTCTGGGATGGCCATACCCGGCAAAAAACTCTGGAGTGGCGGAGGCATAGGTATCCAGCACGGCAAATTCCAGTTCTACGTCGCCGTACATGCCCCGGTCAAAGTCCAGGATGGCAGAGGATGGCAGTAATTTTGTTATTTTCTGTAAGTATGTTCGTGTACCAGAGATCAAGGTGCAGTAGGGAAGGTTCACATTCCTCAATGCATGAACGGTGTTTTTTATATGCGGCCAGGAAAGCATCGTACTCTTTACGGGTAATTGCTCCCACCCTGAGACAATCTGAGAATATTTTCTCTGCATACTCCAGAAATGTTTTCTGCCAGGTTTCACCCAGGGGAAACTCTCTATCAGGGTAACCGAATCCCTCGCCCTTGATGCCATGTAGCTGTGCAATATATTCTCCTAATTCTCTCAAGCTGTATCCGCCCTCCCTGCCCGGCAGTTTTTTCATAATTAAGTAATCCCGGGCTATGTTATTCCTGCTGAAATCATAGAAGACAATCTCGGGCACGGGGATATTCGTGTGATGCCTGACCTTCTGGTGAATGGGAGGCTCTGAGTGCATCATGTCTATCTCGTAGAAGAGTTTGGGTACACTATCCTCCGGAGCTATCCTCAGTATGTACCATTCTTTTCCGTCTGAGAACTCGTATACTTCATTGTAGTGGCCCGAGCCTACGGGACGCAGGTCAAGCCTTTCTATCTCTTTCCATGCGTTTATCCCGGTGTAAAGTTGAGATGCTATCTTTCCGGTAGCCATTTTCCCTGTGTAATGTTTAGGGGATAATCATATATTTCACCGGTACAGGCATAAAAGAAAGGGCGAAAATCAAGGCGCAGACGAGGGCAATAATTTTTTCCCGTTTCCCTACTTTGCTTAATCCGTTCAATGGCCCCGGGTTTCCGGCGAAGGAGAAGAAGATGCCAATGAATGCCCAGAACATCCATCCTTCCCAGTAGAGCAAACCGGCAATGAAGAGGGCCCCTATGATGAAAAAGCTTATCCGGCGGAATCTTTTTTCTCCGATAATGGACATTAAGACATGCCCCCCGTCCAATTGCCCCAGGGGGATTAAATTAAGGGCGGTAACGAATAGCCCTACCCAGCCTGAGAAAGCAAGTGGATGCAGGATGATATCTTTCCCGGCAGGGAGATTTAATATCAGGTGTTTAAGTAGTTTGAAAATGAGAGGCTCTCCAAAAATAAGCACCTCTTTCCCGGATATGTAGGTGGAATAATCCACGATGGGGGAAAGTTTTATCCCCAGGATGAGGATGGGAATGCTCAACAGAAATCCTGTGATGGGGCCGTTTGCTCCCAGGGATATCTCCGCGTTGCGATCCGGGGCGGGAGATTTCATTTTTATTATTGCTCCCATTGTGCCCAGGGGAAAGATAAAGGGAGGCACAGGGATGAAAAAGGGGCCGGAAGCGCGCACCCGGTGGTTAAGAGAGGTGAATTTGTGTCCTAATTCGTGCCCTCCCAGGATTATTAACAGGCTTATGGAAAAGCTCAATGCTCCTACCCATACACTTGAAATATAGCCTGCTCTTACCAGGGAGTAGGAGTAGTTTGCTCCTGCCCAGGTGGTGGTGATAAATGTTAATCCCAGGAGGAGCAGGGGGACGCGGGGTGAATCTGGTTTTTGCGGAGGTATTCTTACCAGAATACCAAATTTCTCTTGTCCCCTTCTGCGCAAAAAGATATGAAATCCTCTGCTCTCGAATTCCTGCCTGATTTCCCTGAAGGGTGCAAACATCTGGTGAAAAACGAACTGGTACCCCGAAGGAGTTATTTGAAAGCCAACCGGGTCAAAGAAGCGAATTACCTGGGAATAGATATCATTCTCTTCCGATATATTCATGTTATACTCCACTCCTGGTACGAAGAATCGTCCAGATCATCTATGAAAGGGGAAGGCTTCAGGAGGAGAAAATTATGTGGATCTGAGCCCGAGGTAAGGGGGTAAAGCAGGTAGAGCAAGTCCTTGGCCCTGGTTACTGCTACGTAGAATACTCTTCTTTCCTCTTCTATTTCTTCTGAGGTGATGGATTTGTAGTAGGGGAAATGATTCTCAGCCAGCCAGATGATAAAGACTACTTTCCACTCCAGACCTTTTGCCTGGTGCACGGTGGAAAGGATTACTGCTTCCCCGTCTTCTCTGGCAAACATGCTTTCTCCCCGTGCTCCACCCATAAGGGATAATTCGCTCAGGAATTCTTCCAGGGTGGAGAAGGTCTCCGAGTACCGTGCCAGTTGCTTTATGTCCTCTACTCTTACCCTCCAGTTAGGATAGTTAGCCTCTAAGTACTGAGCGTAAAAGCTATCCAGAAGTTCTTCAATCATCAGGGAGATACTATCCTTGCTTCTTTCTAAGCGGGAGAGGATTTCGTATATTTCCCTTATACTTTCCCGGATGGCTTCTCTTTTTATTTCCATTCCTCCCAGTGCCTTCAGGGGAAGTGAGGAGGTCCTTACTTTTTCCCAGATTTGGTGGGCTGTTTTCTCCCCGATAGAAGAGAAAAGCTTCAATCCTCTTTTCCAGGCAAGTTCATCCTTGGGGTTCTGGATAATTTTCAGGAAACTTACTATGTCTTTAATATGGGCTTGTTCGAAGAACCTCAAGCCAGAGCGCACAGTGAAGGGTATCTCTCGCCGGATGAATTCCATTTGCAGTTCCATGGAGTGGAAATGATTGCGGTAAAGAACTGCCATTTCAGAAAACGGGATGCCCTCTTCATATAATTCCAGGATTCTCTGTGCCACAAAAGAGGCCTGCTGGTAAACATCCTGGCAGGCAGCTAATACGGGTTTTTCGCTCTCTGGCCGCACAGGCCTGAGTCCCTTCTTAAAAGAAAACCGGGAAGAGGAGACTATAGAAGTAGCCAGGCTGAGTATTTCCGGAGTGCTGCGGTAATTTGTTTCAATAGTGTAAATTTTAGTTTCGGGATACTCTTTAAGAAAATCTAAAAGATTTTGAAAGCGTGCTCCACGGAAAGAATAAATAGATTGATGTTCATCTCCCACCACCATGATGTTATGGTGGATAGAACCGAGTTTTTGTACGATTTCTGCCTGGAGCAGGTTGGTATCCTGGTATTCATCTACTAAAATATGCAGAAAGTAATTGCCATACATTTCCCGGAAGCGGGGCTCGTCTAAAAGGATATCCAGGTAGTAGAGCAAGTCATCAAAGTCCATAAGGTTCAATTCTTTCTTTCTCTTCTGGTAATCCTGGAATATTACTTTAAAAACTTCTATCATCTCGACAAAATCCGGGTATTTCTCCAGCACCACTTCATCCAGATTCTTCTTGGTATTAATATGGAAGGAATGAATGTCCTGCAGCACATTAGCCCGGGGAAATCCCTTTTTATCTCCCTTTTTTACCCTTTCATTCCTTATATTTTTGATAAGTTCCCGGCTATCTTCCCGGTCTAAAATGGTAAAAGAGGGAGAATAGCCAATGAATGAGGCATTCTTTCGTAACAGGAGGTTAGATAAATGATGGAATGTCCCTGCCCAGAGAGAAGAAAGGTCCAAACCAACCAGACTGCTTGCTCTCCTCACCATCTCTTTTGCCGCGCGGTTGGTAAATGTAGCCAGGAATATGCGAGAGGGAGAGATACCTTTATTTATTAGATAGGCTACTCTATAAGTAATTACCCGGGTCTTGCCGCTTCCAGCACCGGCCAGTACCAGGGCTGGCCCGGAATCGTGCAATACTGCGGCTCTCTGCTCAGGATTTAAAGCCTCTTCGAAGTCTATCTCATTGGCAGTCTCTACGAAAGGCGTTATCTGGTAAACCTTGCTTTTGCTCATTTTATCCATTCCTTTTTTAAACTCCAACCTCCGCTCTGCCTCTCGGGACAGGTAGATTCTTCAACGTAACGTTGGGGCGGATAGGCTGTTCACTGTTTACACTGTCCTTCCCTCACCTCATCCATCCCTGTGGTATAATTTACCTGTGATTTTACCATATCTCTTCATCAAGTGATGGAAAACTGGAAGAAGAGTTTAATTGAGCATGTAAAAGGAGATTTTTATCCTGACTATCCTCTGAGCAGGTTAAATGCTATGGGAGTGGGGGGGAAGGCGGCTCTTTTTCTTATACTGAACTCAGAAGATGAGATACCTCCCTTACTAAAAATGAAAGACGAGTTTAATTTTCCTCTTTTTGTCATAGGAGAGGGAAAGAACACTCTTTTCCGGGAAGAAGGATTTCCTGGCGTGGTCTTAAAACTAAAGGGCGATTTTCGGAAAATAATTCCACAGCATGATAAAGTATGGGCAGGGTGCGGTGTGCGGTTAGCATCTCTTCTAAATTTTTTTATCTCGCATGCCTGGGGAGGTATAGAGGGACTTTCTGGTATCCCGGGGAGTGTAGGGGGAGCGCTGGTAATGAATGCAGGCGGGGAGGGTTTTTCCCTGGGTGAGTTTGTGGATAGTGTAGAAGTGTGGGAGGGAGACAGCAAAAGAGTGATGCATCCCTGTTTTTCTTATAGAGAGGGAGTGCAAACCTCCGGTATAATAACGGGAGCGTGGCTGCGTTTTGTTTCTTCGGATAAAAGAGAGATAAAACAAACAATAAAGGAAATAATGGAGAAAAGACATAAAAAATTCCCTCATGCCTATCCTTCCCTGGGCTGTACTTTTAAAAATCCTTCTCCCCAGATGCCGGCGGGGCTTTTGATTGAACGGGCGGGATTGAAGGGATTGCGGAGAGGAGGAGCACTGGTTTCTCCCAAGCATGCCAATTTTATTGTTCGGGTAGGAGAATGCAGAAGCACGGATATCCTGGATTTGATGAAAACTATCCAGGAGAAAGTTTACCAGATGTGGGGGATACTATTGGAGCCGGAGGTGAAAATTGTTTAAGAAAAAAATTATTTTTAAACTTCTTCCCTGGCTGATAGGAGCAGGAGGGTTTTTATGGTTTATCTTTTTTTCTCCTTTTCTGCGTATTTCCAGTGTTGTAGTAAATCCTCCTTCTTTGGCCTACCTGTTGGAAGAATCCCAGGGGAAAAATATCTTTCTTTTCTCCGTGACAGATAAAGCCCGGGCACTGGAAAAAGATCCCCGTATAAAAGAAGTAAAAGCGAAAAAACTCCTCCCCTCTACCGTGGAATGGGAGATAATCCTTAGAAGGCCAGTGCTGTGTATAAGAAAAGGAAGCCAGTGGTGGGGAATTGACAAAGAAGGAGTTGCTTTTGCGGTAAGTAAGCCCACCAAGTACCCCATCCTGCTGCGCAAGGGAGAAATAGAAGGGGGGAAAGTTTATCCTGATTTGAGGAGTGCTGTGCTTATTTACAAAGAATTACAAAAAGAAATACCCGACCTCCTGGTGAGGAGCATAGAGGTAAAAAGTGAAGCGGTAATTTTTAGGATAAATAAGGGCATCAAGGTAATATTTGCCCAGAAGGATATAGAACCTCAGGTACAAAGGCTAAAGAAGATTTTAGGTAAAACCAGAGTTTCTTATTATATAGATTTAAGGTTTGGGGAACAGGTGATAGTGAAATGAGGGATAAGGAGTTTTCTCTTGCCGTAGATGTAGGAACTTCCAAAACAGTGGCTTTTCTTATCTCGGGGGAAGAAGAGATTTACGTGGGAGTAGCTCCTTCCCAGGGAATGAATATGGGTAAAATAGTGGACCTGGAGACGCAGGCTGTGAGTATCAAAGAGGCGGTAGAACGCATTTCCTCGCCCTCCCTGCCCGATTCTCTTACCCTGGGTATCTCGGGTGAGGTGTTCCATGTGAGAAAAGAAACCACTACCCTGGAGATTGACTCCTCCGACGTGGAGATAACGGAAAAAGAAATAAAAAAGGTGCTTTCCATGGCAGGAGAAAAGGCCAAGCGGGGCAGTGGGTGGGAGGTTATTCATACTATTCCTCTTACCTACCAGGTGGGAGAGGTGTCCGGAGTGGTTAATCCTCTGTATATGGAAGGGAAGAACCTGGATACAGAGGCTATGGTTATACTTACCCTTTCTACTACCCTGGATAATTTTATTCGTTGTGTAAACCGGGCTGGATTCAAGGTGGATAGGATAGTCTTCTCTCCTTATCCTCAGAGCATGTATATCCCGCACGAGGAGGAGAAAAACCTGGGTGTGGCGGTAATTGATATAGGGGAGGGAACCATAGAGATATCTGTATTCCGGGAAGGAAAAATTGAAGAAATAAAAGTACTGCCGCGAGGAGGAAAGGAGCTTACCCGGATGTTGGCTGCACGATTGCGCCTTACTCTCTCTGAGGCAGAAAGGATAAAAAAGGAAGAGGGCGTGTGTCTCAGATACCTTTCTGAGCACCGTCCTATAAAGGCAAAAGGTTTGAGGAAAGAGGTAACTTTCTCCCAGTGGGAGGTGGCGGAAATCCTGGAGGAAGGGGTGGAAAAAATGCTCAGAGAGCTTTCGGTCATTCTTAGGCCCTACCTTGCACATCTTTCTGCTGGGTTTATTCTTACCGGAGGCTCTTCTAATTTAAAGGGGATTGATGAATTCTTTGAAGAGTTTTTCAATTTGCCTGTGCGGGTCTCTCATCCTCCGGTTACTGTACTTCCTTCTCTTCCTGAATATTCTTCTGCCTGGGCTCTTATGGAGTTTGTGCGCAGGGAAGGGCCGGATAGTTATTCTCTTCCTTCACCCTTTCTTAAACCTTTTCATATACTTTTGAACTGGATAAAGGAAAAGATATGACTTTTGAACTGGAATTATCTACTATTTCCGGCATAAAAATCCTGGGATTGGGAGGAGCAGGAGTAAATATCCTGAAATCTTTCCAGGAGCTTTCTTTAAATGGCCTGGAACTTATTGCCCTGGATTCATCTGCCCTTTCCCTGGAAAAGATAAGCCTTCCCTACAAAGTACAGCTAACCCGGGGGGAAGGCAGAAAAAAAGGAAGCCTGAGTTTGTTGAGGGAAGAGTTGTCCCCTTACCTGGAAAATGCCGAGATTGCTTTAATAGTCTCTGGTCTGGGAGGAGAAACCAGTGCCTTGTACCTTCCTTCCTTAACCAGAATCCTGAAGGACCTGGGTATTTTAACCATTGCTGTGCTCCTTTTTCCCTTTCACTTTGAGGGAAAGATGCGCAGAAACAGAGCAGAAAGTATTAAAGAAAGCCTGGAAGAAAGCGCTGATGCTATATTGGTCTTCCCAAACGAACATTTTTACCAGTTGTATCCTGACCTTCCCCTGGTGGAGTTTTTCTCCCGGGTAAACTCTACGATTTGCGATGTGGTAAATAGCTTGCTTGAGCCCATGCTTTATCCTTCTCTTATCAATCTGGAAGTTAGCACCCTGCGCCGGATTCTGGAAGGTGCGGGAGAAGTAATGATAGGATGGGCTGAAGAAAGCGGGGAAAAGCGGGCGTTGAGAGCCATAGAAAAAAGCTTTAATTCCATGAGCTGGAAAAAAGAGGAATCCAGGAAAATTAAGAGACTGCTTATAAGTATTGCTGGAGGAGATGATCTCACTATCCAGGAAGTATCAAAGATCTGCGAATCTCTGACTTATCGAGTATATCCTGAGGCAGATATTGCTGTTGGTGCGGTGACGAGAGAGAATTTTAGAGGTATAATAAGACTGACTTTCTGCGGAATTAAATCTTTAGGGAGTAAACTTTCCCCTAAACCGCTTATAGAAGAAAGGAAGAGGCTATGGTAAAAGATTTGAAATTGGTCGATCCCCAGATTTATGACTCTATAAAAAATGAAGAAAACAGGGAAATGAATAACCTGGTTCTTATTGCCTCGGAAAACTACACTTCCCGGGCAGTAAGAGAAGCGCAGGGCTCCATCCTTACGCACAAATACGCGGAGGGTTATCCAGGGAAGAGGTATTACGGGGGATGTGAATACGTGGATATAGTGGAAAAATTAGCCGTGGAGAGAGCCAAAAAACTCTTTTCTTCTCCCCACGTGAATGTACAACCTCACTCGGGGAGTCAGGCCAACATGGCTGTTTATTTCTCGGTAATGAATCCAGGCGATGTTCTCCTGGGGATGGATATTTCTTCCGGGGGGCATCTCACGCATGGACACAGGGTGAATTTCTCCGGGAAAGTATTCCGTCCCTGCTTTTACGGAGTTAGAAAAGAGGATGAACTTATAGATTTTAACGAAGTGGAGGATAAGGCTAAAAAGCATCGTCCCCGTGTTATAGTATGCGGGGCAAGTGCCTACTCGCGTATAATAGATTTCAAGACTTTTCGTGAGATTGCAGATAAAGTGGGGGCATATCTCCTGGCGGATATTGCTCATATAGCGGGTGAAGTGGCTGCTGGCGTGCATCCTTCCCCTTTTCCGCATGCTCACTTTGTTACCACTACTACCCATAAGACATTAAGGGGCCCCCGGGGAGGATTGATTATGTGCAAGGAAGAATTTGCCCATGCTGTCGACACCATGGTATTTCCCGGTATCCAGGGGGGACCGCTCATGCACATTATTGCTGCCAAGGCAGTATGCTTAAAAGAGGCTCTCTCAGAAGGATTTAGAGAATACCAGGAACAGATAGTAAAGAATGCACGTCTCCTGGCAGGATTGCTCCAGGAGAAAGGGTATAGAATAGTAAGTGGAGGCACGGATAACCATCTCTTCCTGGTGGATTTGAGAGCTAAAAAGATGACCGGCAAAGAAGCAGAAACAATACTGGGAAAGGCAGGGATAAGTGTAAACAAAAATACCATTCCTTTTGATCCTTTGCCTCCTGCTTTAACCAGCGGGATAAGGATTGGTACACCCTCTATCACCACCCGTGGCATGAAGGAAGAAGAGATAGAAATTATAGCCAATTTAATAGATGAAGTGCTATCTCATCGCGGGGAGGAGAAAATTTTAGAAAAAACCAGAAAGGAGGTGAGAGAATTGTGCGAAAGGTTTCCTGTTTCTTTTTAGTATTCACTCTATTCTTAGTCACTCTGCAATTGTATCCTGCTGAGAAAAATTTCGGTTATAAACTGGTCAAAATGAATGACGAGATAGCCATGGTAGAACTATTTTCAGAAGGGTACGATTACCGGATTTTACCGGAAGTTTTCAGGATAGGCAGCTATATCGGTTATTTTGCGGCACAGGATTTTACCAACAAAAAAGAAATGACCCTGAAAAAATTTGCTGATGTCAAGGTGGTAATGGATGAGGAAAATAAAAAAGGAATAAAAATAAAATTTATACTGCAGGACCAGGAGCAGCGGGATATTACTGATTACGTGCTGGAGACAAACCTGGAGATAAGAAAAGGTTACCCTTTTTTGGTTATGGTCTCCAAACTTAGATACATAGGAGGAGGCAAGGCAGAGACTGGCTTCAACTGGGGATTCAGTGATGGTTTCAAGTACTATGTAATTCCAGAGGGGAGAAAGGTTAGGGCATTTACTATAGTAAGAAAAGGCTTACTCTCAGGCAGGTCAATGAAAATAGGAAAAGGTGCTTATCCCTGGGTCTGGTTTACTGACGGAAAAGGCAAGGGTTTAGGGATGATAACCGATGGAATGCTGGTAGCGGGAATTCTGGGAGGAGAGCTTCAGGTGGGAGTTAGTGATGTCCCTCCCAAGAAGAAGCTTGCTTCAGGAGAAAGTATGGATGTAGTCTTCTTTTTGCTTCCTACTATGAAGGGGTACAAGCCAGTAAAGAAGATGTTTGAAAAGATAAAAGGGGTTAGCTGGGAGACAGATAAATGGTGAAAAGTAAAGAGTATAAAAAAATTATGCTGAGAAGCCTGCTCTGGCCAGGCTGGGGACACCTGTATGCAGGGGAAAGGAAAAAGGGGTGGTTGCTCTTTACCTTGACGCTTGTAGGCCTGGTGTTACTTGCCTGGGGAGCACAGCTCTGGTTATTTCCCCAGGGTGCAACCGTAAAAGAAGAAGAAGTGAGTGTAAGTGAGGAAGGAATAATTGTAGCAGAGGATAGCAGTGTGGAGGAAACCCAGGAAGTATCATCTGCTATCCCGCCTCTTTCACCTCTTGCTCTTACCTTGCTTCTGGTGGGTTTGGGAGTGCCTCTCTGGACAGCCCTTTATGGGATAAAGGATAGCAGAAGGCTTTCCATAAAGAATGGAGGATAAGTAGCCATGAGATGGTTATTGATAATCTTGTGCCTGGTAATTCTTGCTGGTTGTGTGGCTGTTCAGAAGGAAGTACCTGTTAACAACGAAGGTATTATCAAAGAGACCAACAAGTAAATAACTGAGCGATTTTTACTCCTGTACTGGAATGTCCCTGTGAAAAGATGGGATACCGCGTTAGACTTTAGACCTGAGACTTTAGACTATAGACTGGGAGAAGCAGTGAACAGTAAAACGTAAGGCGTAAGGCGTGAGTAGTAGATAAGTTGTTAGTTGTGAGTTCCGCCTATGTCTCCCCCTTTGTAAAACCTACCGAGAAACCAAGTTACCAGAAAACTAAGAAACTGAAATACCAAGATACCAAGAAACCGGGAAGCCGGAAACACCCTGAAAACATGGTATAATTTTAGCTGGATGGAACTTAGAGTAGGGATAGGGATAGATATTCACCCCTGGGAAAGGGGACGGGATTTTTATTTAGGGGGGGTAAAAATTCCTTATCCCCTGGGTCTTGCTGGGCATTCGGACGGAGATGTTCTTATCCATGCTCTTATGGATGCTCTCCTGGGAAGCCTGGGATTGGGAGATATAGGGGAATACTTTCCACCTTCTAAAGAAGAATTGAGAGGAATTTCTTCTGTTAAACTGCTTAGAGAAGTAATGCAGAAGGTAAGGGAGAGCAAGGGAGAGGTGGTGAATGTTGATGCGGTGGTTATGATGGAAGAGCCTATGCTTCTTGATTACAAGCGCAGTATAAAAGAGGTTCTATGCCGGGAACTGGGAATATCTTCTTCCCGGGTAAATATAAAAGCAACCACTTGCGAAGGCTTAGGCTTTGTGGGTAGAAAGGAAGGGGTAGTTTCTGTAGTTACGGTAATGGTCAGGAAAGATGACTAATGTAGAAATCGCCAAGATATTTTCTGAAATTGCCGACATACTGGAAATAAAAGAAGAAAACCCCTTCAAAGTAAGAGCTTACCGTAGAGTTACTCAACTTCTGGAGAGCCTTCCCCAAGAAATAGAAGAAATCTACAAGAAAGGGGAATTGCATAAACTTCCCGGGGTAGGGGAGAGTATAGCAGAAAAAATTAAAGAGATAATTGAGACTGGCAAGCTAAAGTATCACCAGAAGATTAAAGAGGATATTCCTCCCGGGCTCTTAGAAATGCTGCGTATCCCGGATATGGGGCCCAAGACCGTAGCCTTAATATATAAAAAACTTGGGATTTCTACTCTGAAAGAGCTTGAGAAAGCAGCCCAGGAAAGAAGGCTAAGAGATATTTACGGCCTGGGGCCAAAAACAGAAGAAAACATACTCAAGGGGATGAAGCTGGTGAAAGAAAGAAAGGAGCGTATTCCCCTGCATGAGGCTTTAGTACTGGCAGAAGACATAATAAAAAAATTGCAGGATGCGGGAGTGGTGGAAAGGATTGCCTATTGTGGGAGTGTAAGGAGAAGAAAAGAGTGTATAGGTGATGTTGATATACTGGCCACTTCACCGCACCCTGCGCGCGTGATGGAGATCTTTACCTCTTTGCCCCGGGTGGAAGAAGTGCTGGCAAAGGGAAGCACTAAATCCAGTATCCTGGTAGGAGGGGGGAGACAGGTGGATATAAGGGTGGTGGAACGGGAGAGTTTTGGAGCTGCACTTCATTACTTTACTGGCTCCAAGGCTCACAATATCAGAGTAAGAGAGCTGGGAGTGAGAAAAGGTTTAAAGATAAACGAGTACGGTGTTTTTGTGAAAAAAGGAGAAGAAGAGGAAAGAATAGGTGGCAGGGAAGAGGAAGATATTTTCCAATCCGTAGGCCTTCCCTATATCCCTCCCGAGCTCAGGGAAGACTGGGGAGAGATTGAAGCTGCTCAGAGAGGTGAATTACCGCGACTGGTAGAGATAAAGGAAATAAAAGGGGATCTGCATATTCATACCAGATGGAGTGATGGGGCTAATACGGTGAGAGAGGTAGCTATTGCAGCCCGGGAAAGGGGGTATGAATATATAGGCATCTCTGACCATTCCCAGAGCCTTAAAGTGGCAGGCGGAGTAAGCAAAGATAGCTTCTTTCAAAGGATACAGGAAATCCGTGCCGTGGATGCGGAGATACCGGAAATAAAGGTATTGGCCGGAACAGAAGTGGATATTCTTCCTGATGGGAGCCTGGATTATCCAGATGAACTTTTGAAAGAATTAGATATAGTCATAGCTTCTGTCCATTCCAACTTCAAACAGGAAGAAGAAAGCATGACCAGAAGGATTATGAAAGCAATGGAAAATCCTTTTGTAGATATAATAGGTCATCCCACGGGAAGATTGCTGGGAGAAAGGGAAGCGTATGAAATTAATATGGAAAAGTTATTGCGGCATGCTGCTCAAACTGGTACAGCTATGGAGATAAATGCCTATCCTGACCGGATGGATCTCAAAGACACTCATGTCCGTATGGCAAAAGATATGGGAGTTAAATTGGTTATTGGGACGGATGCACATCATTTATTACAATTAGATTGGATAAAATATGGAGTATGGGTAGCCAGAAGAGGCTGGTTGGAGAGTAAGGATGTGCTTAATACTCTCAATTTTCCTGATTTTTTCACTCTGTTAAAGAAAAGGAGCTGAGTGTGGAGATAAGTATCATAGGTTCAGGACATGTAGGATTGGTAACTGGAGCCTGTTTTGCAGAATTGGGCAATGGTGTGGTTTGTGTGGATAATGATGAGAAGAAAATAGAAATTCTTAGAAAAGGAGAAATCCCATTTTATGAACCTGGTTTAGAGGAAATAGTAAGGGCAAACGTGGGAGAGGGAAGACTGAGATTTGCTTCTTCCATACCCGAGGGAATAAAAAATGCCCGGGTAGTCTTCATCTGTGTGGGGACCCCTGCCCTCTCTTCCGGTAAGCCGGATCTTTCCGCGGTGGAAAAGGTAAGCAAAGCTATCGGAGAGAGTTTGACCGAGTATAAAGTAATCGTGGAAAAGAGCACTGTCCCGGTAAAAACCGGAGAGAAGGTGGAAGGGATACTGCGGAGAACAGTAAGAAACGGGGTAGAGTTTGATGTAGCCTCTAACCCCGAATTTTTGAGAGAGGGAAGTGCAGTCAAAGATTTTCTCAAACCGGATAGGATTATAATAGGAGTGTCTTCCCGCCGCGCTTCCTCTGTTTTAGTGGAGCTCTACGAACCTCTCTGTGCCCCCATCCTTATCACGGACATAAAGAGTGCCGAATTGATAAAACATGCTTCTAATGCTTTCCTGGCTATGAAGATATCTTTTATCAATGCCGTGGCCAATCTCTGTGACCTGGCAGGAGCAGACATCAAAAAAGTAGCCAAAGGAGTGGGCTTGGATAAAAGAATCGGAGAGAGTTTCTTTGAGGCGGGGGTAGGATACGGCGGCTCCTGTTTTCCCAAAGATGTTTCTGCCTTTCTCCACATAGCAAACGAAATGGGATACAATTTTACCCTCTTAAAGGAAGTAGAGAAAATAAACCATTACCAGAGGGAGAGAGTGATAAAAGACCTGGAAGAGTTTTTAGGTGAGCTGGAAGGCAGAACAATAGGGATATTGGGGTTAGCCTTCAAACCGTTTACTGATGATGTAAGGGAATCGCCTGCTATTGATATAGTAAAAATGTTGCAGGACAAAGGGGCAAAAGTGAAAGCACATGACCCTGCTGCCATGAATACCTTCAGCGATCTCTATCCAGAGATAGGTTACGTTTCTGATCCCTATGAAGTGGCTCAGGGTGCAGATGCTCTGCTTATACTCACTTCCTGGCCTCAGTACCATTATCTTAATCTTAAGAAAATAAAAAAATTGCTTGCCTTTCCCCTGATTATAGATGGAAGGAATATCCTCGATGCGACAAAAGCAGTTAATGCAGGGCTATATTATTCCAGTATAGGAAGGGGAAAGTTAAAGCCATAAGGGGTCAGAGCCCTTAACATGGGGCATGTTGTCCTCTATATATATTCCTCTTGTGAATAGAAATTGATGATAGTTAGGGTGGTATATGTCCAGATCGTTAGGAAAGGAAGATTAAGGTGAAATTAACTAAATCACAGGAAATAAATCTTGGTAGTTTTGGTAGTGCTGTACATTTAGTGCTAGTGTTAATATTCACATGGCTATTTATCTCAGATAGCTATTCTGCGGATATTATCCGCAAATATGCTATAAGTGCAATGGGGTTACTTAGCTTGGGGTTAATCGTCAAGATCTTAGTGCAACGCATCCGAAAAAAAGGACAAGCCTTTGATTGGTTGTTCTTATCCATGTATATTTTTCTACTACTGCTTATATTCTGGAACCAATTTTTCCTTCATACATACAACGCAGTGATTAACAAACCGCACCTAGGAATTTTTAGGCCAGTTTTTCGTAACTTTTATGGTCCATTGTATGGCAGGCCAATGAGCATAAAAAATGTAAATATTAACATCTATGATTTGGGTCTTATTATTGTGTTCCTTGGTGTTCTTATTTATCTTAATAGATATAGCGATGGGTTAGACAAGATTGAAACTAAAATGATATTCTTGTGGGGTTTAGCAGGAGTACATATAATCAATGTATTACTTTTCTCCTATAAGGCCAGTGGGCACTTAGGACTGGGAAATTTTGCCACTATGTATCTTGATGTAGGCAGGTTTAGTAGTATTAAAAGTATGTTCCAAAATTATGTTCAGGCTATGCCTACACTTTCCTGGCGAGATGCACACTATCCTCCTGGATTATTAACTATCTTCTGGGTTGAAAGTAAGTATTTCTATAGAGGTTCAGTTCAGCATATATTACTTCTTCTTAGCACATTTTCTCTCCCCTTCATATATTCTTTAAACAGAACAATTGGTTTGAAGCAATCAAGCCTTTTTGCCTTAGTTCTCTTTGCTTTCATTCCTGAAGTTATTATCTTTGCCTCAATTTCAATGTACCCCTTATTTATGATCTTAAGCCTATTGATGGTTTTATTATTCTACAAAGGAGTCAGGCAGAATATTGGCTATCTGTTGCTTAGTGGAGCTGTTTTTAGCATATATACCCTAATCGGGTTTACCTCTCTCCCTGTTGTGGGGATGTTATTTATCGCATTGGGAATAGCCACTTTCAGAAAAATGGTTTCGGTAAAAAAGATGTTTCGTTATATATTATGGTTCACAGCATCTCCTGCCCTGATTTTCACGGGTATTTTTCTCCTGACAGGTTTTAATATTATCACCTGCCTTACTTCTGCGATGGCACTCAACAAAACAGGGATACCCTTTAAATGGCCACCTTTTCCACAGTATATTCTATGTTCAACAGGTAATATTCTTGCCTATTTTTTCACCATAGGATTACCCATTTTGTATCTCTTTATAAAAGGAGTAGCATCACTAATCCACAGTAAATATGAATGGGCAGTAAACTTTGCTTTAGGCATAGCAATAATTTTAGTAATCTCGTCCTTTGCAAATATATTCTTCATGGAAACAGATAGAATATGGTTAGTATTCACTCCCTTTGTTGCCTTAATATCTGGTTTTGGTCTAAAAGAGATACAAAAAACTAACAAAGACTTCTTGGTCTTTATACTACTACTGCTTTTCGCTCAAACCTGGTTACAGCAAACACTGTTTGTTCCCTGGTTTCTACCATGAAGTATAAAGGAGGACAACATGCTTAACATTTCTATTTGGGTCGTGAAGGGTTTAAAGTACCAAGGGAAAAGATTTTTAGGAATAAGCCAGGTGAACTAAGAAAGATTTTTATCTATCTACTAAAGAAGAATATAGGTGCGACAAACAGGAAAACTCTTTGAAGAGATCAGCTGTTTAGCAGTGTCTAAGGTATATCAGAAATTCTCAAAGCAAATAGAAGGAGATAAAACATTAAGGAAAAATAGATAAGATTGGCAAGAAAATGTCCCATGTCAAGGGCTGCCCCCTTCTTTACAATAGGGGAGTAAAATGAGAAAATAAAAAAATGAGTAAAGTAAAAGTAGGCATCATAGGGGTTAGCGGGTACGCGGGTGAAGAACTTCTGCGTATCCTTGCTGCTCATCCCGGCGTGGAAATAACCTATTTAGCGGCCAAGATAAAAGAAGATACTCCTGTAGGTAAAA
>JAADFP010000140.1 GCA_013152825.1 Caldisericota bacterium
CTCCCGGGAAGAATGTCCGGGTTAAATCAGCACAGTACCCGTTTACTTTTGCTCCCAGATCCACGATAAGGGGCTCTCCCGGCTCAATTCCCTTTGTGTCCGGAGCAGCATGGGGCAGGCTGGCATTTTTGCCACTGGCCACAATAGGGATAAAAGGCAATGGCTCCGAGCCGTATTTTCTCAAACGATATTCTATCTCTACGGCTAAATCCCTTTCCTGCATGCCTATTTTCAAAATATCAGGCACTTCGTCCAGGACTTTTGTACTTATATTGATGGCTTGTTTTATAAATTCAATTTCTTCCTTATCCTTTATCATTCTTGCTTCTTCCACACATCCGGGCAAGGGTAGCCATTTTACATTTTTGTATCTGTTTAGCTCCTTCCAGCGGGAAACCGAAACATGTGCAGTTTCTACTGCTACCTTCTTTAGTTTTTCTTCCTGAATCTTCTTCTTTAAAGAGCGGAAATAATCCTTTTTAACAGGCACAAATTCCCAGTCATCTGCTGTGGAGGGAGAGGA
Source organism: Caldisericota bacterium (assembly GCA_013152825.1). GTDB lineage: Bacteria > CAIJMQ01 > CAIJMQ01 > JAADFP01 > JAADFP01 > JAADFP01. The sequence continues at coordinate 524 of JAADFP010000140.1, forward strand.
AGGAAGATAGCGGTAATCAGTAAAAAGGAATCCTTTCTCCCCGAGCAACAGGAAAAAACCCTCTCCGGCAAACCCGGTTAAATAGAAAACATTTGGCTGATGGAAGATAAGAAAGCCGTCTGCTTTTTTCTTCCGTACTTTTTCCCTGATTTTGTCTCTTCTCCTGAGCAGAGTCAGGGGAGAAAATAGTTTCCCTATCCGCATCCCTGCTCATTTTACCACAACCAGGAGGGAATAAATGATACAATAAAAGGTATGGAAGAAGAGAGCAAATATCGCAGTGGTTATGTAACCATAGTAGGCCCCCCCAATGCAGGGAAATCCACGCTGCTCAACTACCTCATGGGAGAAAAACTTTCCATTGTTTCACCCCGTCCCCAGACCACCCGTTTTCTCATCAAGGGGGTGATTACCTTTCCCGAGGCACAGCTTATATTTGTAGATACCCCCGGTATGCAGGAGGCAGATAAGCTACGCACCCCGGTGGAAAGAGGCTGGGTAATTCAGGCACTTAAGTTCCTGGAAGAAACAGATGTGGTAATGATGATAGTGGAAGCACACCTTCCCAGAGAAGAAGAGAACTTACTTATAGAAAGGTTAAACCAGGTTAAAAAACCGGTTCTACTGGCTATAAACAAGATAGATAAGCTGGAAAAAGACCGTGTAGAAAGGTTGATAGAAGAATATAAGAAAGCGGGGAATTTTAGCAAAATTATTCCCATATCTGCCAAGAAAGGAACAAATATATCAATCCTGGTGGGAGAAATTATTCTTGCTTTACCTGAAAGGCCGCCTATTTATCCGGAAGATGTTAGAACCGACTTTCCACGGGAGCTCTGGATAGCAGAGGTAATAAGGGAAAAGATATTCCAGGTTACCTACCAAGAAATTCCCTATGCTGCCCTGGTTAAAGTGGATAACATAGAGGACAAGAAGAAGGTTGTCTGTATCCAGGCCACTATCTACATGGAAGAACCCTCGCAAAAAGGAATAATTATTGGCAAGGGAGCCAATAAACTAAAAGAAATAGGGATAAGAGCGAGAAAAGACCTGGAAGCTTTCTTTCACAAAAAAGTTTACCTGGGGCTGGAGGTAAAAGTAGAGAAGGGCTGGAGAAGAAAGGAGATTCTAAGTAAAAGGGAAGAATCCTTTGTGTAGTCCTTTTCTAAGAGCAGCTCTCCCTGCCCGTCTGTATTCGCCTGCCTTTATGGGGCGAGATATCTCCGGAGAATCTCCGGCTTTAAATACGGGTCTGTATTGATCCATGATATTTACGTAGGTTTCAGGAGAGACTTCTCTTGCTAAAAAATCAAATATTTTCTCGGAGGCGCTTGCCCGGTTGGGCATTACCAGGTGTCTTACTATCAGCCCCTTTACTGCAATTCCACCTTCTACCTGTAAATTACCCACCTGCCGGTGCATTTCCTTGACAGATTCCTTTGCCACTTCCCAGTAATCAGGCACATGGGAATATTTCTTCCCTTTCGCAGAATCACCGTACTTAATATCCGGCATATAGATGTCTATAATTCCTTCCAGGAGTTTCAGAGTTTCCAGTGATTCGTATCCTCCGCAGTTGTACACAATGGGCAGAGAAAGCCCCTGGCTCAAAGCAATCCTTATTGCTTTAACAATCTGGGGCACAAAATGGGTCGGGGTCACCAGGTTAATATTATGACAGCCAAAATTCTGGAGAGTGAGCATCATTTCGGATAACTCTTCTTCCTCCACTTCTCTCCCGTGAGCAAGGATACTTATATCGTAATTTTGACAGAATATACACTTAAGGTTGCACCCGGAGAAAAAGATAGTTCCGGATCCACCTTTCCCTACCAGTTCTTTCTCTTCTCCGAAATGGGGGGCAAAACTGGCTACCTTGGCTTTCCATCCTCCCCCGCAGAATCCTTTCTCTTTTCTCCTCTCTACCCGGCATTCCCGGGGGCATAACCTGCAGGGGGAAAGCAGGGAAAACAACTTCTCTTCTCTTTCCTTCCATTCCCCTGATAGCATCAGTTTCTCGGCTAAGGGCATACTGGTATTCTATCAGAATCCTGGCACGCGTAGAAAGTGAGTAAGTGAGGAGGCAGGATGCAGGGAAGACTTTAGACCGTAGACTTTAGACGATAGACGGGAGAGTAGTGAGTAGCGAGTAGTGGGTAGCGAGGGAAGAGTTAGTTACTATTTTGGGGATGGTAGTTGCAGGATAAATGGGGAGTTTTCCCTATCTACTAACTACTCACTACTATCTACTGAATAGAGATGGTAAGTAGTTTCCTGGTCCTGCCTGTCTGGTAGCTGGTGCCGGGAGGTAGAGCAGGCTGCATGGTTATCCTAGTGTATAGCGAAGCTCAATAAATTGAGCAACTACATTTCCTGTTTGCCCATAGTAGTTACCGGGTAGAGAGTTTAAGCATTTGGCTTTTGAGTTTATTTAGTGTTTTGGATTTAGGATTTAAAACAGCGGGGGAGAAGATTTTTCCCTGCACCCTACGTGGTTCAGGGAAAAACTGGCAACTTGTCCAGCTTAGGGATGAGGCTGGTAATTTGTCACCTGCTTTTCTTGGCATGTGCAATCAGCGGCTTCTGTCCCCTTTCTTTAAAGCTATCCACGATTTCCTCTGCTT
>JAADFP010000141.1 GCA_013152825.1 Caldisericota bacterium
AGCTGATTTCCCTTTACGAATTTTACTTTCGGAAATATGGGAAAAAGTGTGCGCAAATTCTAATTTCCCGGGAAGATATAGAAAACCGGAAGAGGTTTCTTAATGTACGGAACACATTTATCTCCCTTTTAAAGCGGGGAATAGTTCCCGTGGTGAATGAGAATGATTCCGTGGCTACGGAGGAGATACGCTATGGGGATAACGATTTGCTGGCAGGCATGGTCACTACCCTGGTAAACGCTGAATTGTTGATAATACTTACGGATGTAAAAGGACTCTATCCCAGTCTGGAGAGAGGAAAAGTAAAAACATGCCCCTTGAAAGAAGTCAGAGGAATTACTTCGGAAGTCAAGAAAATGGTTTCAAAAGAAAAAAAGGGTGCGGGAGGGATGGATTCCAAGCTGAAAGTGGCGGATATTTTGAGCCGGGCTAGTATTCCTGTTCTGCTTGCAGATGGCAGAGAGGAGGATATACTTGCCAGACTGCTGGCCGGTGAGGAGATAGGCACTCTCTTTTTGCCTGCGCTTCCGAAAAATATCCAGATAAAAAAATGTGGATAGGATACCTTAGAAAGGTAAAAGGCTGGATAAAGGTGGACAGGGGTGCCGAGATAGCCATAAAAGAAAAAGGAAAGAGCCTTCTTCCTTCCGGTATTCTGGCATCAGGCAATACTTTTCAGGCGGGAGATACGGTGAGCCTTTTGAATGAAAAGGGGGAAGAAATTGCCCGCGGATTGGTAAACTATTCTTCCGCGACCCTGGAAAAGATAAAAGGAAAAAAGACTTCCGAGGTAAAAAAAATACTGGGAGATCTTCCTTACGAAGAAATTGTCCATCGGGATAATCTTCTGGTGCTTAAAGAAGGAGGAAACAAATCATGAGAGAAGAAATAGAGAGTATTGCCCGTAAAGCCAGGGAAGCTTCCTATACTCTGGCTAAGGCCTCTTCAGAAATAAAAAATGAAGCACTTCGCTTTATGGCGGAAAACCTGGCGGAAAACCAGGAAGAAATTTTAAGAGAAAACAGGAAAGATCTAGAAAAAGCTGCCCATAAGGGACTTACCGGGGCACTTATTGATCGTCTCACCCTCAACGAGAAAAGAATCTCCGGCATGGTAAAAGGCATAAAAGAAGTAATAGATTTACCCGACCCGGTGGGGGAAATAATTAAAATGTGGCGTAGGCCCAATGGACTGCTGGTAGGGAAAATGAGGGTACCCATTGGGGTGATAGGAATTATATACGAAGCCAGGCCCAACGTTACTTCGGATGCGGCTGTGCTCTGTCTCAAAAGCGGGAATGCAGTAATTTTGAGAGGGGGTTCCGAAGCTTACCATTCTAACCGGGTCATAGTAAAACATCTTAGAGAAGGATTAAAAAGAGCAGGGTTGCCTACGGAAGCAATTCAACTTATTCCCTTCCTGGAGAGAGAAGCAGTAAAGCATATGCTAAAACTTAACAATTATATTGACCTTATTATCCCCCGGGGGGGAGAAGGTTTAATCAGGGCTGTAACCGAAGAATCTCTCATTCCGGTAATAAAGCACTATAAAGGCATCTGCCATGTCTATGTGGATGAGCATGCTGACCTGGACATGGCTATTGAGATATCTTACAATGCCAAGGTGCAGCGTCCCGGCGTATGCAATGCTATGGAAACATTGCTTGTACATAACAAAATAGCCCCGGAATTCCTGCCCCCCATGGTAAAAAAGTTCAAGGAGGCTAACGTTGAGCTGAGAGGATGTGAAAAAGTGAGAGAACTAATTAAAGGGATAAAGGAAGCCGGAGAAGAAGATTGGTCTACTGAATACCTTGATCTCATTCTCTCTGTAAAAATAGTAGAAAATATTGAAGAGGCGATTCACCATATCAATTTCTATGGTTCCCATCACTCAGATGCGATTGTAACTAACCACTATGCTCTGGCCAGGAAATTTTTAGAGGAAGTGGATTCAGCTGCGGTTTACGTGAACGCTTCCACGCGATTCACAGACGGAGGAGAATTTGGAATGGGAGCTGAAATTGGCATTTCCACAGATAAACTGCATGCCCGGGGACCAATGGGGATAGAAGAGCTTACCTGCTATAAATTCATCATCTTTGGTAGCGGACAGGTAAGGGGATAGAATAGACTTTAGACCATAGACATTAGACTATAGACTGGGAAGCAGTGAGTTGGTTTCCTGGTACCCTGGTAATCCTGGTTTCTTAGTATCCTGGTATTCCTGGTAGAAAATTTTGGGTTTAGAGTTTATCCCAATGCCAGCCCTACTTGTCATGCCTGCGAAAGCAGGTATCCAGGAAAATAAAACATGGAAAAGCAATACTATGTGTGTATTCATGATGTGGATTCCCGCCTGCTCCCGACATGTGTCGGGGAGGCTTTCGCAGGAATGACGAAAGGGATAGGATTTCTTAGTAACTTGATAGTCCCGGAACCCTGGAAGGAAGTTTTGGATTTGTGATTTGTGGTTTATTTAGAATTTAGGGTTTTGAGTTTAGGGTTTACCTCGACGCCTGTCCGCTCCCCGATGGATATCGGGGCAGGTGGGCCTGCCGGGACGCAACCACAGCAATTACCAGCTTCCTATATAAATATAGATGTCAGATCTATATCAAAACACCCCTTCCCGGGTGATTTTGGGGCATTTCTTTATATAGTCAATCAGTTCGTGTATATTAGCCGTAGCCAGACATACGTAAGTATCGGCAGCACCATAGTACATTTTCAATTCACCTTTTTCATCCACGGTCACTCCTGTGGGGAATACTACTCCGGAGACAAATCCAACCTGCTCGTGGAATTTAATGGGGGCAAATACCCAACCTGGAGTTCTTCTTATTACTTTCCAGGGTTCTTCCAGGTCAAGCAGTGCCAGGCCTACTCTATAAAGATTCCCGGAAGCAGTACTTCTTACCCCGTGGTAAATCACCAGCCATCCTTCTGGAGTTTCTATAGGTGGCGGCCCCAATCCTACTTTATTCTGGTCCCACCATCCGGCCCGGGCTGGCATGAGAATACGATGCCCTCCCCAATGGATGAGATCAGGTGAAAAAGATAACCATATATGAGCTTCTCCCCTAATTATCGGCCGGTGGATAAGCACATATTTTCCATCGAATTTCCTGGGAAATAAAGAGGCATCCTTATCTTCCGGTGGAACCAGGGGGCCTA
>JAADFP010000142.1 GCA_013152825.1 Caldisericota bacterium
AGGTAATGTTTTCCCCCTTCCTGGTAACGGGTCTCCTTCACTTTCACATCAGGAGTTAATACTTGGAGCACTGGTACATTCCTGCTTACCACACACAATCCCATATTCCTGAGTTTTCTCTCTACTGCGCAACGGGGTAAAAATGTTTCATATACCGTGAAAGGGACTTTATCTACTTTCTCTCCCAGCAGAGCCTTGACTACTCTCTCTTTTGGAGTTAAATACATGTAGTTTTCTCCATGCTTATATTAGCTTAGATTATAGCACTAAGGCTATTAATAATGAACCCTGCCCCTGTATGTATGAAAAGAGACAGATAGACGTGATATAATTGCCTCTGTAAAAACCAGGAGGCATGCAAATGAGTGTAATTGATAAATTTCGCCTGGAAGGGAAGGTTGCTTTTATTACCGGAGGGAGCAAGGGGTTGGGGAAAGCCATGGCTGAGGCCATCGCCGAGGCTGGAGCAAATGTAGTTATTTCCAGCCGGCATCTGGAAGAATGTGCTGAGACGGCCAGCGAAATACAGGATAAAACAGGCAAAGAAATTCTGCCTCTGAAAGCAGACGTAAAAGTGCCTGCAGAAATAGAAGAAGCTGCGAAAAAATGCCTGGATAAATTTGGCAAGATAGATATTCTCATTACCAGTGCAGGGATAAACAAGAGATATGCAGCAGCAGCAGAAGAATTTCCCGATGAAGATTTCCGGGAAATAATAGAAGTAAATCTCATGGGTACCTGGAATGCCTGTAAAATTGTGGGAAAACACATGATTCAAAGAAAATATGGAAGAATCCTTACCCTGGGATCAATGCTGAGTGTAGTCTCAATTCCACAAAGGAGTGCATACACGGCAAGTAAGGGCGGAGTGCTGCAACTCACCCGGACACTGGCACTGGAATGGGCAGATCATAATATTACAGTTAATTGTATATGCCCGGGACCTTTTCATACAGCTATCAACGAGCAAATATTTAAGAACCCAGAGATACGAAAATTCTTCCTGGACAATATTCCGCTGGGTAGATTTGGTAAACTGGAAGAAATCGGCGCACTGGCAGTATTTCTGGCCAGTGACGCCTGCCCTTATATAACCGGCGCTTCCATATTTATAGATGGCGGATGGACACTCAGGTGAAGGGACAAGAAGCCTGGCTTTTAGTTTTAAGCTCTTAGTGTTTAGCTGTCTCCTAAGGCAGGATAAACTATAGAAAAATTGTGAGTTGCCAGTTCCGCCCTGAACCACGTAGGGTTCAGGGGAAAACCTTCTCCCCCACTATTTTAAATCCTAAATCCAAAACACTAAACACTAAGTAAACTCAAAATCCAAATGCTCAAACTCTCTACCAGGCAACTACTATGGGCAAACAGGATATGTAGTTGCTCAATTTATTGAGCTCTGCTATACCATATAGCCTGCTCTACCTACCGGACTCTTCCCGTGATACCAGTTTCCTGGCACCAGCCACCAGACAATCAGGTAGGCTGCTCATTCATTGCTTGCCAGCTTACCGTTCTTCTCATCTGCAGAGCAAAGCAATGCCCCCCTTTTGTATTTTAGGAGAGAATGGTGTATCGTTTGTTAAGTCGTGTTGGATAAATAGGTAATAATCAGAAAGAGAGGAAGATGGCAATTAAAAAGACATTCGCTGAGCTGGGGCTTTCCCCAAGAGTACTGGAGGCAATTAACAGGAAAGGGTTTGAAGAGCCCACTGCAATCCAGGCTATGACTATTCCCCTAATGTTGCAGGACGATACTAATATCATTGCCCAGGCCCAGACAGGCACAGGTAAAACAGCTGCCTTTGGTTTACCTTTAATAGAAATGGTAAACGCAAATTCCAGAACAGTTCAAGCAATAATTTTAGTCCCTACCCGCGAGTTGGCTATCCAGGTGTCAGAAGAAATTAATTCGCTCAAGGGAGATAAGGATATAAAAATAATACCAATATATGGCGGGCAATCTATTGATCAGCAGTTACGCAGGTTGAAGAAAGGTGTCCATATCGTAGTGGGAACTCCGGGCAGGGTAATTGACCATCTCAACCGAAAGACGCTCAGGCTGGGAGAAATTGAGCACCTCATACTTGATGAAGCAGATGAAATGTTGAACATGGGCTTCATCGAGGATATAGAAGAGATAATGCAGCATACCAATCGTAGCAAAAGAACCCTGTTGTTCTCTGCCACAATCCCGGGCAAGATAAGGGAGCTTGCCTATAAATACATGGAAGGTTACCAGCTTCTTACAGTCAAGGAAGAACAGTTGATAACCAACCTGACAAAGCAGATATACTTTGAGGTAAAAGCTTCTGACAAGTTTGAGGCACTATGCAGGATAATTGACATCGAAGAAGATTTTTATGGCCTGGTTTTCTGCAGAACAAAGAGTGATGTAGATTCCGTTGTAGCTCATCTAATAGATAGAGGATACGACGCAGCAGCCATTCACGGCGATATCTCGCAGGCACAAAGAGAAAGGACGCTTAATAAATTTAAGAAACAAGGAGTTAATATTCTGGTGGCAACAGATGTGGCAGGACGTGGAATTGATGTTAACAACCTAACCCACGTGATAAACTATTCGCTACCTCGCGACCCACAGTCGTACGTGCATCGCATAGGCCGTACCGGAAGGGCCGGCAAAGAAGGCACCGCTATTACATTTATCACTCCCAGCGAGTATAAGCAACTGATGTTCATACAGCGGTTCGCCAAGACGGATATTAAGAAATCAAGCGTACCAAAGGTAAAAGATATCATCGAAGCCAAAAAGAAGAAGATATACGATGACCTGGCTACCATCCTGGAAGATAGGATTGATACTGCCTACTACAATTGGGCCAAGAAATTGCTTGAGGATAATAACCCGACAGAAATATTAGCCGCTATACTTAACTATTGTTTCGAAGAGGAGCTCAATCCCGACACCTATGGTGAGGTAAGAGAAGTTGGCGCAAGGGGAAAGCAGCTTGATCAACAGGGCAAAGCGAGGCTTTTCGTGGCGCTTGGTAAAAAAGACAACATCAATGCCAAAAAACTTGTTGACCTTATTATGAGCAGGGTCCCGGTTAAAGCCAAACAGATCAGGGACATCCAGGTAATGGACAAATTCTCCTTCATTACGGTTCCCTTTGATAAAGCAGAGGAAATCGTGGATAGCTTTAAAGAAAGGGGACAGAAGCCGCTGATTGCACATGCCAAGAAAAGCAGGTGACAAATTACCAGCCT
>JAADFP010000143.1 GCA_013152825.1 Caldisericota bacterium
TGGGGCAAAAGAGGTGATAGTAATTTATAGAAGGACTGAGAAGGAGATGCCGGCACGCAGGGAAGAGGTAATAAATGCGCAGGAGGAAGGGGTTAAATTCCACTTTCTCACTCAACCCATAGAGATAATAGTTGAAAACGGGGATATAAAAGGCGTAAAATGTTTGAAGATGAAACTGGGTGAGCCGGACGAGAGCGGAAGAAGGAGGCCTGTCCCTATTCCTGATTCAGAGTTTATTCTGGATATTGATACCCTGGTGGTGGCAATTGGACAGGGGCCAAACCCTCTTTTACCTTCCACTGTAAAAGGGCTTCGGCTGGGAAGAAAGGGGAATATTGAAGTGGACGAGAAAGGGGCCACCTCTATACCCGGTGTGTTTGCAGGAGGAGATATAGTTACCGGTGCAGCCACGGTTATTGAGGCCATGGGGTCAGGCAGAAAAGCAGCCTTCTCCATTCACGAGTATATATCTTCTCGAAAAAATACTTAGAAGAAGATGAGAAGAGGGGTAAGATACGGCTTTACTCTAATAGAACTCCTGGTAGTGATGGCTATTATAGTGACCCTGGCAGGGATTCTTACCCCTGCTTTACTCCGGGCGCGGGAGCAGGGAAGAAGAGTAGTCTGCGTGAATAATCTACGTCAAATAGGCCTGGCTATGCGTCTCTATGCAGAAGATTTTGACGGGTATTATCCTTACTCCCTGCAGGAGTACACTCAGCTCTATAACCTTAAATACATAAATACTCCCCGTACTTTTTGGTGTCCCTCGGACTACGATTCCCCTCCTAACAACATAACTACCTCAAACATAGAAAACAGTTATCAGTTAAGAGATAATCAGGTAGCCAGCCGGGTTAAGGATTCCTTGATACCGGGGCTGGGGGGATCATCTACCATAAGGATTGGCTGGGATCTTACTCCTGTGGGGAGGAGAAACCATGGTAAGGATGGGGGAAATATTCTCTTCATGGATGGTTCAGTAAGGTGGTACCGGTTCGGGAACGCTGGCGATTACGAAGGGGTAATCCGGTAGAATCAGGAAGATTTTCCTTTATCTTTGTCCTTTTGTAGCTTTATAACTTCGTCCAGAAGCTTTGCCAGCTTTGTCAACTTGTCTCCCTGGCGCAGGGTAATTCCCTCCGGAATCTTACCCTCTTTCATTTCCTGCAGAGTTTTTTCCAGCCGGTAAAGAGGCCCTGCTATCTTATGAGACTTGAGAAGGGCAATAGAGCCTAAGAGAAGAGCCGTAAGAATGATTATCAATACGCAGCCGATAAACAGGAGCCTTTCAGTAGTAATGAGGTAATTTTCCAGAAGTTCGTTTCCCTGTACAAAGGAGAGAAGGGTAGCCGTAGTCTGGCTGTTTATGTAGAGAAAGAATATAGAAAAGAACAGACTCAGCGCCATTCCGCTGCCTACCAGGAGAAAGATGAAGTTTAACTGAACCTCTGGATATACAAAGAACTTCCTTCTTTTCTTTTTCATGTTTTGAATTTTATAACACGGAATTGACTTAATGTCAAATTGTACGGCTCTTATTCAAGCCTCTTTTTCTTCTTCACGTATTCTACCAGCCCGCCGGATTCTGAGATCTCTTGCATGAAAGGCGGAGGAGGAATAAAGGGGATTTCTGTGTTCCGGGAGATGTTTATTACTATTCCCTTCTCAAGGTTTATCTCTATCTCGTCTCCGCTGGAGATTTCATCCGTGTTGCATTCAATGAGGAGTAAGCCTATGTTTATAGAATTCCTGAAGAATATCCTGGCAAAAGATTTAGCCAGGACCGCAGAAACCCCGGCGATTTTGATTATCCTGGGTGCGTGTTCCCGGGAGGAACCGCAGCCGAAATTTTCTCCCGCTACAATGAAGTCACCGGGGGTAAGTTTTTTTACAAATTCAGGGTCTGCATCTTCCATCACGTGTTTTGCCAGTTCCTCCAGGTTATTTCTCAGGTGGAAATATTTCCCGGGAGCAATAAGGTCGGTGGAGATATTGTCCCCAAACTTGTGAGCTTTTCCTTTCAAAGTAACTCCTTTCACTGCTTACTATTTACTACTAGGTATCACAATCAATAGTCTTCCAAACCTGCTTCCCTCGGGTCAGTCAGGTAACCGGTAAGGGCAGAGGCGGCACAGGTAATGGGTGAGGCGAGGTAAATGGCTCCTTTAGGGTTCCCCATCCTGCCTTTAAAATTGCGGTTAGCCGAGGAAAGACATACTTCCCCATCGGCCAGGACTCCCTGATGTATCCCCACGCAGGGGCCACAGCCAGGAGGAAGAAGAATCCCTCCCGCTTCTATCAGTATTTTCCATACACCCTCTTTTTCTCCCTCCAGGAAAACTTTCCTGGAGCCGGGGGCGATAAGAAGGCGCGATTTTACTTTTTTCCCTTCGAGTATCTCAGCTGCTTTCATGAAGTCGGATAGCCTACCGCCAGTGCAGGTTCCTATAAATACCTGGTCAATTTTTAAATTCTTTACTTCTTTGACTTTAGAGACATTATCCACGCTATGGGGAAGGGAAACCATGGGTTCTACTTCTTCTATATTTATGAACACTTCCTTTTCGTAGGGAGCATCTGTATCGTAGGAGATTTCCTGGAAGTCATTCTCCCTTCCCATGCTTGTTAAATACTCCCGGGTGATTTCATCCGAGGGGAAGATGCCCGTCTTTGCTCCGCATTCTACCGCCATGTTTGAGATAGTTAACCTGTCATCCATGCTAAGATTTCTTGTCCCTTCTCCAGTGAATTCCAGTGCTTTATAAGTGGCTCCAGAGGCTCCCAGTTTCCCTATGAGATGGAGAATAATATCTTTTGCAGTAACTCTCTCTTTAAGTTTCCCCTTTAACTGAATGTTAAAGGAAAAGGGAACTTTCATCCAGACCTTGCCCAGGGCTATGGCTACACCAATATCAGTGGATCCCATTCCTGTGGCAAAGGCAGAGAGAGCACCCGAGGTGCAGGTATGGGAGTCAGCTCCCACGATAATCTGGCCGGGGGCAGAATATCTTTCTACCATTATCTGGTGGCATACCCCGTCGCCTTCTTCTCCTATCAGGCACCCGATCCTGGCACAGAATTCTCTGATGAGTTTATGGGAATTGGCCAGCTCACTGCGGGGAGGAGGAGAGGCATGATCCAGGAAAAAGATAACCCGGGAGGGATTAGAGACCTCTTTTATCTGTAATTCCTGGAAGACTTTTATGGCCAGGGGCCCCGTGCCATCCTGGGCAAATACCCAGTCTGTGGGGAATATATATATCTTGCCTGGCTCTACCTCTTTCCCAAGTTTCTTGGAAAGAATCTTCTGTACAAATGTTTTTCCCATGGGAGTAAAGTAATTAAGGAGAGACAGTCATGATTTTTCTGGCAATTTCCGGGTACCTGGCAATAAATTTCAGTTCGTCGTCGGTAAGAGGTTTCTGCGTGTGTACGTTGGCATACCTGACTAATTCCAGTATCTTGGTAGCTTCTTCTTCATCCTTGAATTCTATTTCCAGCTTACCATAGACATTGCGAAATCCTCTTATACCGGAGTATTCTCCCAGGGTAATCATTCTTCCCGTTTCAATGACCTCGGGTGCACCCCTGCCCAATTCTTCAAAGTGGTATAACTCGTAGTTTCGCCAGTCTTTTAGTGCTCCATCGGCATGTATTCCTGACTCATGAGCAAAGGCATTCGCTCCCACACCGGGCTGGTTGATGGGGATGGGAACACCGAAGGCATAAGAGGCATACTTGGCTATTTTCCAGGATTTGGAAAGGTCGATTCTCTCGTCTAACTGGTACTTGTCATGAAAGCCGTTGGCTTTCTTAACTGCCAGGATTACAGAGACGAGGTCAGCATTACCTGCCCTTTCTCCCATGCCGTTGATTGTGGTATTGATAAAAGCATCCACCCCTTCATCGTTAGCTGCCTTGGCCCCTGCTACTGAACAGGCTACTGCCATGCCCAGGTCATTGTGGCAGTGAATCTCTATGGGCAGCTTAATTTCCCGTGCCAGCTTGGCCACTCGCTCGTAAATAGTAAAGGGAGAATCATATCCCAGGGTGTCACAATACCTGATGCGGTGCGCCCCGTGTTCTTTAGCAGCCAGAGAAAACTCTATGAGGTATTTTAGGTCTGTGCGTGCCGCATCCTCGGCATTCACTCCGATAATCTGCATGCCTTTTTCTTTTGCTGCATCTACTGCCTCGGTCATTACTCTTATTACATCATCCCGGTTGAGCTTACCTCTGAATTTACCCTTTATCATCTGGTCAGAAGTAGAAATGGATAAGTTCAGGTTCTTTACCTTGGTGAGCTCAGTGGCACGTTCTACATCCTTTTTTATTGCTCTTACCCAGCCGGAAAGCACGATGGGCTTTAAGACACCCATCTCCTGCAGTTCCAGGTTGGCATTGAGATAGCAAACCTCGTGCCTGGTGAAGGGGAAACCGAATTCACTCTGATAAACCCCCATTTCGTTAAGATACATATTTATCAGAGTTTTTTCCAACTTAGCCAAACCCAACCGGGAAGTTTGGACACCATCCCGGTTGGTAACATCGAGAATATAGATTTTAGCCATAGTCCTATAAAATTATTGATTCTACTCTATTAACTTCTTCTAACCCGGACAGTTTTGCTTTCACCTCATCCGAAGGCGGCACGTCCAGGGTCAATATGGAGATTGCCTCTCCCCCTTTTGCCTTGCGATAGAAATTCATCTGGGCAATATTTATGTTTGCATCGCCCAGTATCTTCCCAATTTTACCAATAAGTCCTGGTCTGTCAAGGTTATAGCAGAGAAGAATGTTTCCTTCCGGTGCTATTTCTATGTTGTAGTCATCGATTTTTACCAGGCGGGGGAATTCCCTTCCCAGAAGGGTCCCGGACACGCTGTATTTTCCGGCAGAAGTCAGGGCTTCAACGATGATAAGGGAATTAAAGTCTTCGCTTTTCCCGCTTTCTCGCTCCATGATTTTAATGCCTCTTTCTTCCGCCAGCATCTTGGCATTCACGTAGGTAATCAGCCCCGGCTGCATTACTTCAAACATGCCTTTCAGCACGCCTGATACCAGAAGGGAGTAATCCGAAATTCCCATGTTTCCCAGGAATTCCAGGCGCAGTTCCTCTATCTGTCCCCTGCATAACTGCCCCACGAAGGATCCCATTTTCTCACTGAGGGAAAGATAAGGCTCTATCTGGTACCATTCTTCCTGGGGCACATAGGGAAGGTTAATTACGTTCCTGTATATCCTGTTTTTCAGGGCATCCACTATCTGCTGGGTGATTTCTATGGCCACGTTGTACTGAGCCTCTTCTGTGGAAGCACCCAGGTGCGGGGTGACAATGACCTGGGGCAGGGTAAGAAGTGAAGAATTTTCCGGCGGCTCTTTCTCAAAGACATCCAGAGCTGCTCCAGCTACCTTCCCGCTTTCAATGGCCTGATAAAGAGCCTGCTCATCAACTACACCTCCCCGGGCACAATTTATGATTCTTGCCCCCTCCTTCATCAGGGCAAATTCTTTTTCTCCAATAATGTAACGTGTATGAGGAGTGAGTGGAACATGCAGAGTAATGAAATCAGACCTTTTCAGCAATTCTTCCAGTTCTACGCTTTCTACTCCTATTTTTTCTGCCTTTTCCCGGGAGATGAAGGGGTCATACCCTATTACTTTCATCCCCAGTCCCAGGGCACATTTGGCTACGTGGCTGCCTACTTTTCCCAGCCCGATTACTCCCAGAGTCTTGCGGAACACTTCCACTCCGATAAATTTCTTCTTTTCCCACTTCCCTTTGCTCAGCGAGGCATGAGCCTGAGGGATTTTACGGGCCAGTGATAACATTAGAGCAACCGCGTGTTCTGCTGCAGATATAGTGTTCCCGGTAGGAGCATTCATTACCATAATCCCTCTCTGGGTGGCAGCTTTCAAGTCAATATTGTCGATACCTACTCCTGCCCGGCCAATTACCTTGAGAGTATCGGCAGATTCTATTGCTTCTCTGTTTACCTTTGTCCCGCTTCTTACAATAAGGA
>JAADFP010000144.1 GCA_013152825.1 Caldisericota bacterium
GTCATACCTGCGAAAGCCCTCCCGACACATGTCAGGAGTGCGCAAGCACTCTTGCCTACCTGTCATACCCGCGAAAGCGGGTATCCAGAGAAGCGAATGTACATATCTTGGCAGGCGATATAGATTCCTGCCTGTCCCGGTGCA
Organism: Caldisericota bacterium; assembly: GCA_013152825.1. GTDB lineage: Bacteria > CAIJMQ01 > CAIJMQ01 > JAADFP01 > JAADFP01 > JAADFP01. Next base: position 145 of record JAADFP010000144.1, read on the forward strand.
TATAGGGGCTTGCGCAGGAATGACGAAGGGAGAAACAAGCAGGGGAGGAAGGATGGACGAACAACGATGTACGATCCGAGCCACGTAACCTCAACCGATTACCGATTGCCAATAGATAGGAGTTCTATTTCTTGTTATTTTCTTTGACTTCCCTTTTCTGTCCCAGGTAGAGGGAATAACTTTTGCCTTCACGGGTTAGGATGACACGCTTTCGTTCTATTTTAAATACTTTGAATCCAGCAATACTTTCACCTTCTCTGACTATTTTTTCATTTATTATGGCGACTGCTTTCTTGGGAGAAGTCAGGGTGCCTGAAAGGATGAGATCAGAAGGCATTTCTTCCTCGATAGCTGTAGGGACGGGAGGAGGGGTGATTTTGCTTTCTCCTTCCGGTGGCTGGAAGGGATCTCTTCCCCATTCCTGGGCATAAAGGGCTAGAGAAAACGTTGCCATCAAAAAGATAAGTAAAAGCCTGAAAATTTTCATCTTTTATTCCTTTATAACGATCTCTATCTCTATTTTGCTCAGGATAGTTACCGGCTGCGAAGATACTCTTTCTAAGTAAAAACTTTTTATAATACCGAGTTTTTCCATATTCTCTACTTTTTGTAAAAGCCTGGAAATATCCTGGAAAGATCCCCTCAAGAATATTTCTACAACTTTATTAGGATAAATGTTGCTTTTCCCATCCTGGAAATTAATAGAAACTGTCTCTACCCCCAGTTCTTTAACCCAGGAAGTAAAGTTGGTAACAAAGTTATTAAATTCTTCGGGAGAGAAAAGACGGGTTTCCAGCTTTGCCCGTACTTCGTTCTCAATTCTTAGCTCTCTCTGGAGCCCGGCCAGTTTATTCACTGTTTGCTGCACAGCTATTAATTGAAGTTTTACCTGATGCAGGTTGTCCTTGAGTTTTCGTATACGAGTCAATAAAGGATGAAAAGCAAACTGGTAGACAATTACTATGTAGAGAACAGTTAAAATGATGAATCCGGTCTTCTTTCTATCCATTATTCAAAACAATTTCTATCTGGAAGTCAGAGAGATTTCCTCCCTTCCTTTTTTCCAGGGTAATAATACGGGGGGTTGCGTTGGGAGATTTCTCTTTTAATTTTTCCAGCCACATAGCAACCTTATCTCCGGAGAAACAGGAACCCCAGAGTGTAATTTTTTTGTTGCCGTTGTATTCCATGCGGTTAATCCACACTCCTTCCGGGATGGTCAGACTCAAATTTGAAGCAAATTTCTCCCAGGGAGTACCCTTATTCTGAAGGGATTTCTTGATGTATGCTATTTTATTTTCTACTGCTTGCTTTTCTTTTTCCACCCTTTTTACCTCTTGCATAATGGGAAGAAGTTTTTGTATTCTTTCCTTGTTTATCTTGATTTCCTGGTTCCATTGAAAACTCTTTATTAGTAAAGGGGTGAAAGAAAGCACAGTGAATGAAATAAGCCCTAATATGAAGAGAAGAACACCTAAGCGGGCTTTTTCTTCTCTTTTCCTTTTTTCTTCAGTCCTTCTGCGTAAATTTGGTAGCTCCTGGTAACCCATAGAAGCGCCAAGAAGAGCAGTGAATTGCGGGGAAAGGTTATGGAGATATTCTTTTTTCTCCAGTCTCAGGGAGGAAGTATCCACGTTTTCCAGCGTATCAATTTTGTAGAGTTTAATTCCCAGTTTTTCTTGCAGTAATGAATCTAAATTTTTTAGTTTACTCCCTCCTCCGGTGAAGAATACTTCTTCTATTCTTTCGCCGCGCGATTGCTGGGAATAGTAACTGAGACTCAGGCTTATTTCTTCTTTTAGTTGTTCTACTATTTTGTTTAAGGAAGGGAAAACCCGGGAAGAGGGAGAGAGGAAGTCTTCTTTCTTTTTTAATTCTTCTGCCTGTAAAAAAGGGATATTCAACGATCCAGCAATTACCCGGGTAAATTCGCTTCCCCCGATAGGAATCTGTACGCCTATCTGCAGCTCTTTATTCTTGGCTAATGCCAGGGTGGAAAAATTCGCTCCAATGTCCAGCACTGCTCTCACTCCGGCAGTTTTTTTGTGTAATGTAGAATAACTTAATGCATATGGGTAGGGTACAATGGAAAGTATTTTGAAACCAAACTCTTCAAGCAGCTGTGCCCTTTCTTCCACCTCGTTTACGTTGCAGTAAACAACCTGGTATTCCCTTTCTTCCTGTTTCTCCTTCTTAAGTGAAAAATCAAATATAACTTCTTCATGGGAGGGAGGAAGATGTAGGTGTGCATCTTTCTCCATCACTATCCAGAGATCTTCCTCAGGAATGGGAGGGTAAGTTAGGTTTCGGATGTATATATTAGGAGAAGAGAAAGAAAGCACCGTGAGACGAGTCTTGGGTTTCATCACCTCTAAGATGCTTGCAAGACTTTGTCTCCAGGCTATCCTGCGGTCTTCCCCTTCCAGGGAAGGGTCTATCTCCCGGTAGCCAAAATTTAATACCTGGTTGCCTCGGATTTCTATGAGCTTAACTGAATAATTGCCGATATCTGCTGATACTATATGTCTAATTTTTGCCATCTGTAATACTTTATACTGAAAAAGAGAAGGTAAGTCAAGTCTGGAGAGGAAATAGGTCAAATATAACCCGTATTTTCTTTCTGCTGAGACTTGCTATTTGTTTTTTAAGAGCAGTGAGTGAACTTAACAGGGTTTGCCGGGAAGGAGATTTGAGCATAATCTGGGTAGAGAAATTTTTCCCCTTTTTTTGTACGGGAAGAGGCCCCAGACAATGAACATTCTCCGCGAAGTTGGTTTGTATGGTTTCTTTGAGCTGATTTGCTGCCTTTTGTGCTTCGTGGGAATCTGCAGCGGTTATAATCAGGTAGAAAATATGAGAAAAAGGAGGATAGAAAAGTTCTTTGCGTTTTACCAGCTCTTCTCTGTAAAATTCCCTCCAGTCCAGGTTAAGAGAAAATTTTATGGAGGGATCTTCTGCATGGTAAGTTTGAATGATAACTTCCTTGTCTTTTCCCTCCATAAGAGATATCCATTCACCCAGGAATTGGAAAGTCTTTTCGGAAGAGCGGAAATCTGGCCGGAATAAATGAGTATCAGCATTAATTAGTCCCAGAAGAGTTATTTGATCGGGGAGAAAAATCCTTCTTAGCATCTTGGTGCCTACCAGAATAAAAGGAAGCTTTTTTGGGTCTATCTCCCTTTCTTTCTTTTCTGTATCTCTGTCACACCGGATTATTGGCACTGAAGGGAAAATTTTCTTTAATGCTTCTTCTATTTTCTGAGTACCGGTAGCTCTCACTTTGGTATAAGATGCCTGGCAGCGAGGGCATATTTCTTCTACTTCTTCCACACTACCGCATTGATGGCATAGCATTATATCTGGCTTATGATAAGAAAGGGGGATGGAGCAGTCTTTGCATTTCTGGATGTACCGGCAAACTTTACATACGCGATAACCAGCAAATCCTCTTCTATTTACCAGGACTGCTACGCTTTCCCCTTTTCCCAGCCTTTCTTCTATTTTCTCTATTAGGTGTTTGCTAAGCCCCTTGCTCTTCATTCTTCTCTCTTCTCTGCGCATATTAACCAGAGTAACCAGGGGTGCATGGAAGCTTCTGTTGATAGAAAATTCCCTGATTTGGCCTTTCTCCATAAGGTAGAGATATTCTATGGGGGGTACAGGGGAAGAGAGAATAACCGGTATTTTTTCTGTTTTCCCCCTGATTAAGGCCACTTCGGGAAGAAAATAGCGGGGATGAGAGGGGCTTTTATAAGAGGAAGAATGTATATCTTCCATGATTATCATTCCCAGGTTAGTAATAGGTAGCCAGAAGGCAGACCTTGTTCCGGCTATTATTTTGGCTTCTCCACAAATAATTTTTTTCAAATTTTCCCGTCGCTGGCGGGGAGTTAGGGCAGAGGAAAAGAATACTGCCTCCTCAGGGAAACAGGAGGCTACCTTTTCTCTAAGTAAAGAATAGGATTCCCATTCGGGAAAGATAAGAAGTGTTTTCTTGCCTTCGGCTATATTTTTTTCCAGCAGGGTAACGTATTTCTTCCATCTCTCTTCATAAGAGGGGAAAAGACATAAATAAGGAATGAATTCGCCCCGCGGAGCTACACTTTTTGGGGGGCGTTTCACTGCCGATTTCTCATGCAGGGGAAAATTCTTTCCTTCCTTCCCTCCCGTGGAGAGTTTAAGTATCTCAAACCAGTTGCTTGCATAATATTGGGCAACTTCCCGGGCAAAAGAAAGATAGGAAGCAGAAAATAGGGGGACTTCATCTATAATTTCCTGTATGGGTTTTAATTTATTCTCTTTAGCCTCTTCTTTACCCACTACTACTCCCCACATTAGCCTTTTTCTCACTTCCACTTTCACCCTTATTCCCACCTTCAGTTTTTTTGAAAGAGACCCTGGGATGGCATAGGAATACACTCCGTACTCCATAAGAATTTGAGCTGCTTTCTTAGACATATTCTCTTCTCTATTTTACTCTACCATGATAAACTTAAAAAGATGAATCCAGAAGTAAAATTAGAGAAATTAAAAAAAGAGATAAAAAAGCTTGGCTCCCTGGTGGTGGCATTTTCCGGAGGAGTGGACAGCACATTTCTTCTTAAAGTTGCACGGGATATTCTTGGGAAGGAAAATACTCTGGCGGTAACGGCAAAATCTGAGACCTATGCTCAGCATGAGTTTGAAGAAGCAAAAAGGATAGCACAGAAACTGGATGTAAACTGGATGTGGATTGAGTCCAAAGAACTTGCCTTAGAAAATTTCAGGAAGAACCCACCGGATAGATGCTATTACTGTAAATCCGAGCTTTTTCGGGAGCTGAAAAAGATTGCCCGGGAAAGAGGTTTTAGACATGTAGTTGACGGGACAAATGCCGATGATACAAACGATTTCAGGCCCGGGATGAGGGCTGCAGAAGAACTAAGAGTGCTCAGTCCTCTTAAAATAGCAGGTATCACTAAGGAGGAGATCAGGATGCTGAGTAAAGCAATGGGGCTCCCTACCTGGAATAAAGCTGCCTATGCTTGCCTTGCGTCCAGGTTTCCCTATGGAGAGGTTATTAACGAGGAGAAACTGGCAAAAATCCAGGAAGCAGAAGAATTTTTAAGGAGATATAAATTACGGCAAATGAGAGTCAGGTTTCATGGCAATATTGCCAGGCTTGAGGTTGAACCTGCTGATTTCCAGAAACTGATTAAAGTTAGAGAAGAGCTGATAGCAAAGTTTAAACAGCTCGGCTTCAATTACATTACCCTGGATCTGGAGGGTTACAGAACCGGGAGTATGAATGAAACCCTGGAAAAATAGGTGAGCAGTGAATATATGGCAGATAATGGCAAGGAAAAATTAGTTTCCTGGTTTCTTGGTTTCCCGGGGAAAAGCTTTGAATTTGTGATTTTAGGTTTATCCCGGCGCTTGCCCGCGTTCCCGATGCCGATTTATATCGGGAGGACAGATAGAGTCGGGAGAGGTTAAAAAAAGGAGATTTACGGGTGAAGGAAGAAGTGATTTACCGGATACTTGCTGATTTGAACCAGGGAAAAGTTTCTCTGGATGAAGCTTTCCAGAGGTTAAAGGATCTTCCCTTCAAGGATCTGGGTTTTGCCAAAATCGATTACCATCGGGAAATGAGAAAGGGACTCCCGGAAACTGTTTTCTGTCTGGGGAAAACACCGGAAAATGTGGTGAACATATTCTCTGAAATGGAGGGTAAAGTTAATATTCTGGCCACAAAGGCGTCGAAGGAAATTATGGAAATTGTTAGCCGGAAGTTCCCCCGGGCAAAGATATACGAAGATGCGAGGATAATATACCTGGGTGAATATCCTGAAGTGGAGGAAAGAAAAGCAGTAGTTCTCACCGGGGGTACGGGTGATATACCGGTAGCCAGGGAGGCCATGATTGTAGCCAGGGCCATGGGAGTAGAAGTAAAGCCGATATTTGATGTGGGGGTAGCAGGCATTCACAGGTTGGGAAGTTTCAAAGAGGAGATAAATAGTGCGGAGGTTATTATTGTGGTGGCAGGAATGGATGGTGCTTTACCAAGTGTGGTGGCAGGGTTATTCAGTAAACCCGTAGTTGCTGTTCCTACAAGTGTAGGGTATGGGGCAAATTTTCAAGGCATTTCGCCTCTATTAACCATGCTTAACTCCTGCGCACCGGGTGTAGTAGTGGTAAATATTGATAATGGATACGGCGCAGGCTACTTTGCCGCTTTAATTTGCAAGAGAAAAAGATGAGAATACTTTATCTGGACTGTTTTGCCGGGATAAGTGGGGATATGTTTTTATCTGCACTTTTAGATGCTGGGCTCCCCTTTGAGCTTCTTAAAGCAGAGCTGGATAAGTTAAATGCAAATTTTGAAGTAGAAGTTACCAAGGTAAAAAGAAACGGAATAATTGCCACCCGGTTGGTGGTGAAAGAAGAAAAAGTAAAACGGGGACTAGAGGAAATCGTAGAGATAATAAATAAAAGCAAGCTGGAGTTAGAAGTTAAGCAGAAAGCAGTAAAAATGTTTGAGAGGTTACAGGCTGTGGAGAAGAAGATTCATGGCGAGGTGCATACTTTTCATGAGTTGGGGCTACTGGATACCATCGTGGATGTAGTGGGTGCCATTGTGGGCTTAAAGATTTTGAATGTAGAAAAGGTATTTGCCGGAAAGGTAAATGTAGGTGGAGGATTTGTAAACACAGAGCACGGAACTGTGCCTGTCCCGGCTCCTGCTACTACAGAACTCTTAAAAGGTATCCCTGTTTATTCTACGGGCGTAACCTCGGAGTTAGTAACTCCTACTGGGGCGCTGCTTCTCTCTGAATTTGTGGATGAATTCAGGATGCCGGAAATAAAAATAGAAAGTGTTGGATACGGTGCAGGAGGAAAAACCATCAAAAATTTCCCCAATCTCTTGAGAGTTTACCTGGGAGTGGGGGAGAGTATAGAGGCGAGGAAGATTCTTATCGAAACAAACATTGATGATTTAAATCCCGAAATTTATGAGTACGTAATGGAAAGACTATTTCAACATGGGGCGCTGGATGTTTATCTGACTCCTGTGCATATGAAGAAAAATAGGCCGGGTATACTTCTCTCCTGTTTATGCCGGGAAGGGGAAAAAGAGAAACTTGTAGAGATAATTTTCCAGGAGACCAGTACTACAGGGCTGCGTGTTTTCTACCCGGAGAGAATAGAACTGGAAAGATATATAAAAACTGTTCACACAGAATATGGAGAAGTAGAGGTGAAGATAGCTAAGTATAGAGGAAAGATAATGAGTGTTTCTCCCGAATATGAAACCTGCAAAAAAATAGCCGCAAAAAAGAACATACCTTTAAAAGAGGTTTATAGAGCAGCCATAGCAGGGTCAGGTCTTCACATTTAATATTGGAAGGAATTACGAGTTGCCAGTTGTGGATGTCAGGATAAAAATTTGCTTTCGAACTTAGTGGTATTCCTGTATGGATTTTACCTGGATTCCACCTTTCTTTAATGTTTCAATGGCTTTAACTCCGGCTAATGCCCCAGGAATAGTGGTGATAATGGGCACCTTGTGGATGGTAGCTTCCCTACGGATATAATATTCGTCAAATTTAGGGCCCTTGCCTATGGGGGTATTAATAATCAGGTTAATTTCTCCGTTTTTTATAAGGTCAACCACATTGGGCCTTCCCTCTGTAAGTTTATTGACTAAGTTTATTTCAATTCCCCATTTTTTCAGAAAATCTCTTGTGCCCTGAGTGGCTACTAAATCAAACCCTAATTTTTTTAGTTTCTGTGCTACAGGGAGAATATATTTCTTGTCCCGGTCAGTTACACTTATGAAAACTTTTCCCTGCAAGGGCAGGGCATTTCCTGCTGCTATCTGGGACTTAGCAAAAGCTTTACCAAAGTCTTCATCTATTCCCATTACTTCTCCGGTAGATTTCATTTCCGGTCCCAGTATGATGTCCACTCCCGGGAAGCGTATGAAAGGAAATACCGACTCTTTTACTGCCACGTGTTTTATTTCTACCTCTTTGCTTAATCCTAATTCTTTAAGAGACTTGCCTATCATAACCTTAGAAGCAATTCTGGCTAAGGGTACACCCGTGGCTTTTCCTACGAAGGGAACTGTACGTGATGCCCTGGGATTGACTTCCAGAATATAAATGTTCCCTTCCTGGACAGCGAATTGTATGTTTATTAAGCCTATAACATTTAACTCCCTGGCAATCATGCGGGTTTGTTCTTTTATTTCTTCAATAATCATCTTGGAAAGGCTGAAAGGAGGCAAAGCCATGGCAGAGTCGCCCGAGTGCACCCCGGCTTCTTCTATGTGTTCCATAACTCCTCCAATGATAGTCATCTTGCCGTCAGAGATAGCATCCACGTCCACTTCTATGGCTGATTCCAGGAATTTATCTATGAGTATGGGATGTTCGGGAGAAATTTTTACGGCTTCTTTCATGTATCTTTCCAGGGTTTTTGCATCGTATACTATCTCCATGGCTCTCCCGCCCAGGACATAAGAAGGCCTTACCAGAACCGGGTAACTAATTCTCTCAGCAATCTTTTTTGCCTCTGAAAAGGAGAAAGCGGTTCCATGGGGCGTGTGCTGAAGTCCCAGTTTGCTCAGTATCCGGGCAAATAATTTCCTGTTTTCTGCCTGGTTAATGTTTTCGGGATCGGTTCCCAGTACTTTAATACCTTCTTTTTTCAGGGCAAGTGCAATATTGAGAGGGGTTTGTCCTCCAAGCTGCACGATTACTCCGGCAGGTTTCTCCTTTTCTGCAATAGAGAGAACATCTTCCAGGGTAAGCGGTTCAAAGTAGAGACGGTCTGATGTATCATAGTCTGTGCTTACCGTTTCCGGGTTGCAGTTGACCATGATTACTTCGTAGCCTTCTTCCCTAAGGGCAAAGGCAGCCTGTACGCAGCAGTAATCAAATTCTATGCCCTGTCCTATGCGGTTTGGCCCTCCCCCAAGAATCATAACTTTTTTCTTCCGGTCAGCTTTTACTTCGTCTTCAAACTCATAAGCAGAGTAGAAGTATGGGGTATAAGCTTCAAATTCAGCTGCGCAGGTGTCTACTAACTTATAAGCAGGTTTTAAGCCTATCTTTCGGCGCAATTCTCTTATCTCCTGTTCTGTCTTTCCGCTGAGAAAAGCTATCTGTTTATCCGAGAACCCGAAAGATTTTGCCTGCTGCAAAAGTGCAGTATCTTTCGTGCCTTTTTCTCTCAATTTGTTTTCTGTATCTATTATTTCCTTAATATTTTCCAGGAACCAGGGATCTATACTGGTCAGCTGGTAAATTTCCCGGGTATCCAGGCCAGCCATGTAAGCATAGCGTAAGTAAAATATCCTTTCTGGATGGGGCACCTTGAGCTTTTCTCGGATAAAATCAGCATCAAATGGAGGATTTAAAAAGTCTTTTCCGTCTGCTCCCAGCCCCATTCTTCCCTGTTCCAGGCTTCTAAGGGCTTTTTGCAGGGCTTCCTTGAAATTCCTGCCAATAGCCATGGCTTCTCCCACTGATTTCATGGTAGTGTCAAGAGTTTTATTGGCATCAGGGAATTTTTCAAAATCCCAGCGGGGAATTTTCACCACACAGTAATCAATGGTAGGTTCAAAGCAAGCGGGTGTCTTTTGCGTTATGTCATTGGGTATTTCGTCCAGGGTGTATCCTACGGCCAGTTTGGCGGCAAATTTTGCGATGGGGAAGCCCGTGGCTTTAGAAGCGAGCGCAGAGGAGCGAGAAACTCGTGGGTTCATCTCAATTACTACCATTTCTCCGGTCCCGGGATGAACAGCAAACTGTATGTTTGATCCACCTGTTTCCACTCCTATCTCCCGGATGATGGCAATAGCTGCATCTCTCATCCTCTGGTATTCCTTATCTGTAAGTGTCTGTGCCGGTGCCACGGTGATGGAATCTCCTGTATGGATTCCCATGGGGTCAAAATTCTCAATAGAACAGATAATTACCACGTTATCTTTAAGATCCCTCATCACTTCAAGTTCGTATTCCTTCCATCCCAGCACCGATTCTTCTACCAGAACTTCACCCACTAAGCTGTATTCGATGCCTCTGGCTACCAGATTGCTGAGTTCTTCCCTGTTATAAACAATGCCCCCTCCTGTCCCGGCCAGGGTATAGGAAGGACGAATAATGAAGGGGTAACTTTTACCTCTAGCCCAGCTCAGTGCTTCTTCTACGCTCTTTACGTACGTGCTATCCGGGACTTTCAACCCTATGTTTCGCATACTCTCCTTAAAGAGGTCTCTTTCCTCAGCTTTCCTGATAGCCTCAAACTTTGCCCCGATGAGTTCCACTCCATATTTCTCCAGGATTCCTTCCTGCGAGAGAAGAATGGCCAGGTTAAGCCCGGTTTGCCCGCCCATGGTGGGAAGACAGGCATCCGGCCGCTCCCGGATGATTATTTTTTCTAAAACCTCCGGGGTTAAAGGCTCTATATATGTCCTATCTGCCATTTGAGGATCAGTCATTATGGTGGCTGGATTTGAGTTGACCAGAATAACTTGATAACCTTCTTCTCTTAAGGCTTTACAGGCCTGGGAACCTGAGTAATCAAATTCACAGGCCTGGCCTATGACAATAGGTCCTGGCCCAATTATAAGAATTTTCTTTAAATCGGTTCTTTTAGGCATAATTCACCCGCAAAACTCCAAATTTAAGATATGAATCAAAAGCAATCTTCTTTAAAATGTCCAGGGATACTCTTCTTTTATAACCACGTTTTTTAATGCTTTATCCTTATCTCCTTCTTCTAAAAAGTAGGAATCTTCCTCTTTATGTTCTCCGGAGAACTCAAAGATTACTGCATCCTCTTCCAGGGCGGTAAATTTATGCTTTTTGCCCTGTTCCATTACCAATACGTCTCCCGGTTTCATTATGACCTTCTCCCCATCCACTTCCATTTCCACCTTTCCCTTCCAGATAAAAAATGTCTCGTGTTTGTCCTTGTGGTAATGCAGGGGACAGGTGTATCCTTTTTTAAGATAAAGAATCTTGCCGCAATACTGGGGAATATTTACAATCCAGTACTCTGTCATACCAATCTGGGTCCTATCTACCATAAGGGGTCTCTTTAACTCTACCATCTCTAACCTCCTATATCATATTAATGAATCTCTGGAAAAGATACCTGGAGTCATGAGGCCCAGGTCCTGCCTCGGGATGATACTGAATAGAGAAAAGAGGGTGTTTTTTGTGTTTAATGCCCTCCAGCGTGCGGTCATTTAGATTTATATGGGTGAGTTCTACGGCTTCTTGTGATAAGCTCTCCATATCAACGCAGAAACCGTGATTCTGGGTAGTAATCTCTACTTTCCTGGTCTTTAAATCCATGACGGGATGGTTACCGCCGTGATGGCCAAACTTCAATTTAAATGTCGTTCCACCCAGTGCCTGTCCCAGTATCTGATGCCCGAAACAAATCCCGAAGAGAGGGATATTATCGGCGATAAGTTTTTTTACTGTTTCCACAATATAGGGTACTGCGGAAGGATCTCCCGGCCCGTTGGAGATGAGCACCCCGGAAGGGTTAAGGGATAGGATTTCTTCCGCAGAGTAAGAAGCAGGCACTACAATAACTTGGCAGGAAAAACTTTTTAGAATTCTCAGGATATTGTATTTAACTCCGCAATCAATCACTACCACTTTTGCATTCGACATATCTCCCAGTATTATGGGATTTCCCTGCTCATCTCTCAAAGGCTCTTCCCACTCGTAGTATTTTTTGCAGGTAACTTCTTTGACCAGGTCAATTCCCACAATAGAAGGAAAATCTTTCACTTTCTTGACCAATCTTTTAATATCACCGTCCACAGTTGAAATACATCCTTTCATTGCTCCCTGCAATCTGATGTGTTTGGTTAAGGCTCTTGTATCTACCCTTTCTATCCCGATAACCCCGTATTCCTGCAGATACTCTTCCAGCCCTTTTTCTGCCCGCCAGCTGGAGAAAACCCTTGCCTTTTCTCTTATTACAAAACCTTCCACCCAGACTCTTTCTGATTCCACATCCTGAGAGTTTATTCCATAATTCCCGATAAGAGGGTTGGTCATAGTAACGATTTGTCCTTTATAAGAAGGATCGGTAAGAACTTCCTGGTAGCCGGTGAGAGAAGTATTGAAAACTATTTCTCCAAAAGTTTCCCCTTCTGCCCCAAAATGCTCCCCCTCTAGATAGAAACCATCCTCCAGAACCAGGAAAGCTTTTGACATCTCCCGGCTATTCTACGGCAAAATGAGAAATTGGTCAATATCTTGTAACGATATACGTAACTCGTTCACTGTATCCCCAGCCACATCCCCTCTGCGCCTTTGTGTCTCCTTCTCCTTCATCGTCATTCCTGCCTGTCCCGATGAACATCGGGACGGGAGCAGGAATCTAGATCATGATAATAAATTCCAAATCACAAGCTCCAACTTACCCCTTTTGGATAAAATTTAGATATTGAGATTTGGAACTTTTTATGGTTTGTAATTTGGGGGCCGCTAACTGTTTACTACCTTCTCTGTCTGCAGTCTATGGCCCCCCGTGATAATTTTGGAAAGATTCTTATATGATGCAATTATCTTCATGTTTATTGGAAAGGGAAGTAAATATGATAAAATTTCCAGATGAGACACTCGTTCAAAATAGGTCTTAGCTTTGGCTTGACTTCCGGCATAATTACTACGCTGGGTTTAATGGTGGGCTTGAATTCCAGTACCCATTCGAAACTTGTTGTTATTGGGGGAATATTAACCATAGCTGTGGCGGATGCTCTTTCTGATGCGCTGGGCATCCATGTGTCTGAGGAATCGGAAGTGAAACACTCCACCAGGGAAATCTGGGAATCAACAGTATATACTTTTTTCTCGAAATTTATCGTTGCCTTGACCTTTATCGTGCCTATTTTATTACTTCGGCTTTCTTTGGCGGTTAAAATTAACATTGCCTGGGGGCTTTCTCTATTAGGTATTTTTAGTTTCTTCATTGCGCAGGAACAGGGGGTTGCACCATGGAAAGTGATAGGAGAACATGTAATTATAGCGCTTCTGGTCATAATTGCTACTCATTATGTGGGTGATTGGATAGGAGCGGTGTTTAGCTAAATATCTTTTTGCTATCAAAGGCCATGCAGGATGGTTGACAATCTCTTAAATAAAAGTTATTATTTTCTACCGCAGAGATTTTTAAAAAGTAATTTTAGGTAATAATAACCCCCTCTGCGGTAAAAGAAGGGGGTATAAATGCATAAATATCTGTTAGCTACTATTCCGACTGCATTTCTGTTTTTTCTTGTAGGTTACTTCTTCCGAAAATTCTACGCACGTAAAGAGCTATCCAGCGCTGAGAAAAAAGCCAGTGAAATTTTAGCCGAAGCAAAGAGAGAAGCTGAGAACATACGAAAGGAAGCCCAGTTATCTGCCCGTGAAGAGCTTTATCGTATAAGAAATGACTTTGAAAGAGAAGTAAGAAACAAGAGAAATGAGCTGGAGAGGCGAGAAGATAAACTTTCTAAGAGGGAGGAAAATTTAGATCGGCGGGTAGAGTTACTTGAAATAAGAGAAAGAGAGTTAAAAGAAAGGGCTAAGAAACTAACCCTTGCCCAGGAGGAATTAAGTGAAAAGGAGAAGGAGCTTAATGAAATAATTGAAGAAGAAAAGAGAAGATTGGTGCAAATTTCCGGCTTAAGTATAGAGGAAGCTCGCCGGATTATTCTTTCTCAAGTGGAAAAAGAAATCCATCAAGAAGCTGCCCTTTTGGCTAAAAAGATAGAGGATGAAGCAAAAGAAAAAGCGGAAAGAAAAGCCAAGGAAATCCTGGGCCTAGCCATCCAACGCTGTTCTACGGATCATGTGAGCGAAAGCACTGTAAGTGTAATCCCTCTTCCTTCTGAGGAGATGAAGGGGCGGATTATTGGAAGGGAAGGACGAAACATAAGAGCGTTTGAGATGCTTACCGGGGTAAATGTGATAATAGATGATACTCCCGAAGCAGTAAGTATTTCCAGTTTTGACCCTATTCGGAGAGAGATTGCCCGGATTGCAATGGAAAGGTTGGTAGAAGATGGCCGGATACACCCAGCCCGCATTGAAGAAGTGGTAGAAAAGGTTAAGGGTGAATTCCCGGAGATTATTAAGGAAGAAGGGGAGAGAGCAGCATTTGAAATAGGCGTGCATGATCTCCATCCTCAGGAAATAGAACTTCTGGGTAAGCTCAAGTATCGTACGAGCTTTGGGCAGAATGTTCTGCAGCATTCCAAAGAAGTGGCTAATGTGATAGGAATAATGGCTTCCGAGCTGGGGTTAGATCCTCAAATAGCCAAGAGAATAGGGCTTATCCATGACATTGGGAAAGCGATAAGCCAGGAAGTGGAAGGTTCTCATGACAAAATAGGGGCAGAAATCTCTTTGAAACTGGGAGAATCTGACGAGGTAGTGCAGGCCATAAGAAGTCACCACGAGGTTGAATCACCCCAGACCCTATACGGTGTGCTTCTCCAGGCAGCTGACGCTGTCTCTGCCGCCAGGCCTGGAGCGAGGAGAGAAACCATTGAAAACTATGTTAAGAGGCTGGAAAGATTAGAGAATATTGCTTATTCTTTCGAAGGTGTGGAGAAAGCTTATGCCATACAGGCAGGTAGGGAGATAAGAGTCATAGTTGAACCTCATCGGATAAATGATGGAAGCATTGTTGCCTTAGCCAGAGATATCACCCAGAAAATTAAAAAAGAAATCGAGTTTGCGGGAGAGATAAGAGTTACTATTATAAGAGAGACCCGTGCTATAGAATACGCCAGGTGATAAAAATACTTTTTGTAGGGGATGTAATAGGAAAACCTGGAAGAGAATGCCTGCGGAAATTTCTGCCTCTTTACAACAAAAAGGCTGATTTCTGTATTGTAAATGGAGAGAATGCTGCTGGTGGAAGAGGGATTACCCCTGCGATTGCAGAAGAGATTTTCTCTCTGGGGGTGGAGGTAATCACCACTGGAAATCATATCTGGGATGACAAAAAGATTATTCCCTACTTGAAAGAAGATCATCCTAACCTGCTTCGGCCTATCAATTATCCTCCCGGTGTGCCAGGAAAGGGCTGGGGAGTTTTTCTGACCCGAAATAAGGTAAAGGTGGGGATTGTAAATGTTTCGGGAAGAGTATTTATGCCGGCACTGGATTGCCCATTTCGGGGGACTAAACAGGCAGTCGAGGAGATAAAAAGGGAAACTTCATGTATAATAGTAGATGTGCACGGTGAGGCAACTTCAGAAAAAGTGGCTTTAGGGTACTATCTGGAAGGAGAGGTTTCGGCAGTGATTGGTACTCATACCCACGTGCAGACTTCAGATGAAAAAATTCTTCCTAAAGGAACAGCGTATATTACTGATGTAGGTATGGCTGGTTCTTATGTCTCTATTATTGGAATGCGAAAAGAGGAGGTGATGAAACATTTCCTTACACAGATGCCAGTGCGGTTCAAAGTGGCTCAAGGGGATCCCTGGATTAATGGAGTCTGGATAGAGATAGAGGAAACTACAGGTAGGGCATTGAGTATAGAAAGGATTAAAGAAAGGGTAGAATGATGGAAGAATTAATAGAAAAAGGAGGTAGTATGACTCTGCTGAAAGTATCTTCTAAATCATCTCCCACTGCTGTTGCAGGAGCCTTAGCTGGTGTGTTGAGAAGGGAAGGGGAGGCTGAGGTTCAGGCAATCGGGGCAGGAGCAGTAAATCAGGCAGTCAAGGCTATTGCTATTTGCAGAGGATATGTAGCACCCAATGGAATAGACTTAGTCTGCATACCTGCTTTTGCGGATGTCGAGATAAACGGTGACCAGCGGACGGCTATAAAATTTATAATTCAACCCAGGTAGAACATCTCTATCTCGGTTGAATAGAATTACAGGCAAAAAGACAGCAGAGAGGAATATTTTATTGTCTATAAATTCTAAAATATAACCCTTTTTAGCATGAAAATTCTTTCCATAGAAACAAGCGGAAGATGGAGCGGATATTCTTTAGTAGAGGGAGATAAAGTACAGGAAGAAGTTATCTTCCTTTCCCGTAACTTGAGCTCTTTTTTCCTCTCTTACCTGGAGAAGTCACTGAGAAGATTGAAAATGGGAGTAAAGGATTTAGACCTGATTGCAGTTTCCACCGGTCCCGGTTCTTTTACCGGGTTGAGAGTGGGGTTAAGCATAGGGAAGGCATTCTCTCTCTCTCACCATATTCCCCTGGTGGGAATTCCCACTCCCCGGGTGGTGAGAGAAGGAGTTTCTTTTTCCTCTTTGCCCATTATGGTGTTACTTGGCTGTAGAAGAGATGCGGTTTATGTTTTCCTTTATAAAAAAGAAGGTAGCCAGTGGAACGAGGTAATAAGCGGAGAAGTGGTGGAAATAAATAACTTGGGGAAAACGGTTGGAGGGCAAAAAGTGCTTGTGTGTGGAGAGGGCTTTCTTCTTTACGAGGATAAAATAAGAGAAATATTAAAAGATAGCGGGGAATTCCTGCCTTCTCCTAATAATTTTTCCCGTCCCTCCCAGCTGGCCTTTCTTGCCCGGGAGATAGGAGAAAAAAGTAAATGGGAAGAGGGGCTTTCTTTATCCCCGCTTTATATGAGCTTCCCCCGAATAGGAGATAGAAATGGACCTATACAAAGAATCACTTAAATTACATTATAGACTGAAAGGTAAGTTAGAAATTAAAAGCAAGATAAAACTTAGTGACCGTCTTGCGCTATCCCTGGCCTATACTCCGGGAGTGGCAGAGCCCAGCCGGGTTATTTACTCCCAGCCTGAGGAAGTCTTTGCTTTAACCAATAAGAATAATTGTGTAGCCATAGTCTCGGATGGTTCAGCAGTGCTTGGATTGGGTAACATAGGAGCAGAAGCTTCTTTGCCTGTTATGGAAGGGAAAGCTATTTTATTCAAGGAGTTAGCCGGAATAGATGCTTTTCCTATCTGTATAAAATCCCAGAATGTAGAAGAAATTGTTAGAACAGTGGAACTTATCTCTCCTGTATTTGGTGGAATAAACCTGGAAGATATTTCAGCCCCTCGCTGCTTTTTAATAGAAAGGGAGCTAAAGAAGAGACTGAAAATACCGGTTTTCCACGACGATCAGCACGGCACAGCAGTAGTTACTCTTGCTGCTCTCATAAATGCTTTAAAACTCACTGGCAGGAAAGCGGAAGATACCCGGATATTAATAAACGGTGCGGGTTCTGCCGGCATTGCCATAGCATATTTTCTTTACGAGTTCGGATTTGAAGATATTATTATTTGTGACAGTTTTGGCATAATATACAAAGGAAGGGAAGAGGGGATGAATTTTGCCAAGGAAGAAGTGGCAGAAATTACCAACCGGGAGAGAATGAAAGGTGGATTAAAGGAAGGTATAAGAGGCCGGGATGTGTTCATAGGGGTTTCTGTCCCGGGAATTTTGACCGGAGAGATGGTAAAAACAATGAATCCCGATTCTATCGTATTGGCAATGGCAAACCCGGAGCCAGAGATCCATCCGCAGGAAGCCAGGGCTGCCGGGGCAAGAATAGTGGGAACAGGAAGAAGTGATTATCCCAACCAGATTAACAATGTCTTAGGTTTCCCGGGTATCTTCCTGGGAGCTCTAAGAGCCAGGAGCAAAGCCATTACCGAAGAAATGAAAATTGCTGCCTCTCTGGCATTAGCGAATGTCCTGAAAGAAAATGAGCTTAACGAGGATTGCATAATTCCCAATCCTCTGGACAAAAGGGTAGCAGAAAGTGTTGCTAAGGCCGTGGAAAAGGCTGCGCAGGGGAAGTAGGAATAGAAAAGATCTCAACATATATCACCCGGGAGCCTGGAGCATTAAAGAAAGGGGGTTTAAGGTATGAAAGTAAAATTTATCTTCCCTGACAGGGATATATCCATTATAGGAGATTTAAACGAGAAACTGGCTACAGTGCAGAGATTAAAAGAATCTCTACCGGTTCAAAGCAGGGGCAACCGCTGGGGAAAAGAGTTTTATTTCTCCTGTCCCCTGGAGGCAGAAGAGGAAAATTCTCGCCAGATTTTGCAATTAGGAGAGATAGGTTTCTGGATACCCGGTAAAGCTCTTTGTTTATTTTTTGGGCCTACGCCTATAAGCCAGGAAGGGGAAATACGAGCTGCTTCCCAGGTAAATGTGATAGGAAAACTGGAAGGGGATTTGAGTGTCCTGGAATCCCTGGAGGATGGGGATAGGGTGGTAGTGGAAGAGGCATAGGGGAGGATAGTAAG
>JAADFP010000145.1 GCA_013152825.1 Caldisericota bacterium
GTGAAGCACTGCCGGAACGGTACGGGGCCGAGAGACAGATGGGCACTGCGATCTATTATCTCCTTACCGCTTCTTCTGTCTCTCCTTTGCATCGCTTAAAAAGCGATGAAGTATTCCATTTCTACCTGGGTGATCCAGTGATTATGCTCAAACTTTTCCCGGAGGGCAAAGGAGAAGTAGTTACTCTGGGCAATAACCTATCAGAAGGAGAGATTCCCCAGACTGTGGTGCCTGCCGGCGTATGGCAGGGAATGTATATAAAAAAAGGCGGTGCCTTTGCGCTTCTGGGCACTACAGTCTCGCCGGGATTCGAATACGCCGATTACGAAGAGCCAGCGGTGGAAAAACTATTCTCCCGCTATCCAGAGTTTAGAGAGGAAATAAAAGAGAGCTTTCTTCTTGATTAAACGCGTCTCAAAATAAGAAGGATATTTTTGTAAGGCAACTCGTTGACTTGACAGTGCGGACTTTTCTGGTAAAATTTAGTGCCTATATGAAGCCGGCGTAGCTCAAGGGCAGAGCGCCTCACTTGTAATGAGGGGGTTGGGGGTTCGAATCCTCCCGTCGGCTCAACAGGCTCAGCTCGGAGAGTAATATTGCGACATGGGCTTGAGAGGTTTGAATTTGGAATTTAAAGCGACCGGGTTGCCTGTTTTGATTGGAGGGGTACCCAAGTGGCCAAAGGGGGCAGACTGTAAATCTGCTGGCGTAGCCTTCGAAGGTTCAAATCCTTCCCCCTCCACGCGGGAATAGCTCAATGGTAGAGCATCGGCCTTCCAAGCCGAGGGTTGCGGGTTCAAGTCCCGTTTCCCGCTCTCTTGCCCATGTAGCTCAGTCGGTATGAGCGCGTCCTTGGTAAGGACGAGGTCGGCGGTTCAAGTCCGCCCGTGGGCTCAGGTTGGAAAAGCGGTATGGTAAGTTTTAGTTTAATAAGAATCTAAATAAACAGGAAGTGAAATGAGAGAAATTGTGCACCTTGCCTGTACTGAGTGCAGGAGAAAGAATTATTCTACCACCAGGAGAAAAGAAAAAAGAGAGAAAATGGAGATCCGTAAATACTGCAGATTTTGCCGCAAACATACGTTGCATAAAGAAACCAGGTAGGTAGTTGACTTTACAATTAGGTTAGGTTAGAATAGAGAAGAGGGGTGTTTTGTGTTGCTACAATTGAAGGGGTTACCCCTCTGTTTTGGTAAAAACTGTGATAGGTTTTTAATTTTTCTCTGGGTGAGATGATAGGTGCCTTAATATAGGCCTGTAGCTCCAACTGGCGAGAGCGCCGGACTCCAAATCCGGTGGTTGGGGGTTCGAATCCCTCCAGGCCTGCAGTAAGGAGAAAAATAGTGGGTTTGATAGGTAGATTTAAAGGCTATTTAAGGGAAGTAAAAGCGGAGATGAAAAGAGTCTCCTGGGTGGAGAAAAAACTCTTATGGGTTTCTACTTTCTTGGTGATAATTGTCAGTGTGATAAGCGCATTTTATATAGGGGTGGTTGACTTACTGGTCAGCAAAATCGTTGCCTTAATAATCAGATAAAAAAACTTTTTAAAAATGGCTAAGAATTGGTATAGTTTGCATATTCTCACCGGACAGGAAGAGAAGGTGCGGCAGGAAATAGAGCATAGGCTAAAGTTAGAGGGTATGGAGGATGCGGTGGAGGAAGTCTTGGTTCCTACTGAGGAAGTTAAAGAGATAAAAAAAGGGAAGAGTGCTCTGAGGACGCAGGTTATATATAAGGGCTATTTGTTCATCAAGATGGAAAACCCGGCGGAAAACAAGAAGCTGTGGTATCTCATACGGAGAATTCCCGGCGTTACCGGTTTTGTGGGGGGTAGAGAACCTCTTGCTGTCTCTGAGGAGGAGATAGCAAAGGTTAAGAGTTTAGTGGAAGAGAGAAAATCCAAGCCTCGTCCTACCATTGTTTTGGAGGTAGGGGAAAATGTTAAAATAATAGAAGGTCCTTTTACTAACTTTTCTGGCTACATAGACGAAGTTGATTCGGATAAAGGGAGGGTGAGGGTTATGGTTTCTATATTTGGTCGGTCTACCCCTGTAGAATTAGAATACTGGCAAGTGGAGAAGATTTAAAATGGCTAAAAGAGTATTGACACAGATAAAATTGCAGATCCCTGCAGGGCAGGCTACTCCTGCTCCTCCTGTGGGCCCTGCCCTGGGGCAACACGGGCTTAACATAATGGACTTTTGTAAACAGTTCAATGAAAGAACGAAGAGTGAAGAGGGGATGATAATACCGGTGGTAATAACTGTTTATGCAGATAGGAGTTTTACCTTTATTACCAAATCTCCCCCTGCTTCAGTGCTTCTGAAAAAGGCAATAGGCATTGCCAAGGCATCGGGCGAACCCAATCGGGTAAAGGTGGGAAAGATAACCCGGAAGCAGCTCCAGGAAATTGCCCAGCTTAAGATGAAAGACCTGAATGCTTTGGATATAGATAATGCTATGGAGATAATCGCGGGCACAGCCCGCAGTATGGGTATTGAAATAGAAGGGTAAGATGAAAAGAAGTAAGAGATATGTAAGGTTATCGGAATTAGTGGAGAAGGATAAAGCCTATTCTCCACAGGAAGCAGTGGATCTGGTGAAAAAAATGGGTGAGGCAAAATTTGATGAGACAGTGGAAGTTTCTATAAAATTGGGCGTTGACCCAAAGCGCTCAGACCAGCAGGTGCGGGGTTCTGCCTCTCTTCCCCATGGTGTGGGGAAAAAGATAAGGGTTTTAGCTCTTGCTGAAGGGGAAAAGGCGCAGGAAGCGAAAGAAGCAGGTGCAGATATAGTGGGGGGGAAAGAGTTGGTAGAAAAGATAGCAGGAGGATGGCTGGATTTTGATAGTGTGGTAGCAGTTCCTTCCATGATGAGGGAGCTGGGGAAAGTAGGGAAAATTTTGGGGCCGCGAGGGCTAATGCCAAGTCCCAAAACAGGTACTGTAACTGAAAACTTATCCGCGGTAATCAAGGAAATAAAGGCGGGGAGAGTGGAGTTTAAGCTGGATAAAGGAGGCAATTTGCATTTCTCTATAGGGAAAGTATCTTTCCCCGAAAAGAACCTGTTGGAAAATCTTGTCTCTGCTATAAGAGCTATCCTAAAACTGAAACCGCCTTCATTAAAAGGTAGTTTTATCCAACGCGTCTTTATCGCTACTACTATGGGGCCGTCAGTGAGAGTTAATACTAAGGAACTTATAGAAATGGTAAGGTGAGATATGGCAGTCACTAAAGAAAAGAAAAGTGAATTACTTAAAGGCTGGAAAGAGAAAGTATCGGCTTCAGAGGCTATGTTTGTTGTTTCCTATCAAGGCTTGAAGGCTGAGGAACTGGGGCAGGTGCGTAGAGAAGTGCGGGAAGCAGGAGGGGAGTTGCAGGTTATTAAGAATCGTTTATTTAAAATGGCCTTGGAAAATGAGATGGGAGAGCCTTCTGGCTTGGCAGAGTTTATAGAAGGTCCTGCAGGAGTTGTTTTTGCCAGAGAAGACGGGTTGAATGTATTGAAGAAGTTGAGCACTATAAAAAATGAATTCCCTGCGTTCCAGATTCGGGGAGGAATGGTAGAGGGCACTGTTTTTGCTGCTGATAAAGTTGGGTATTTAGCTTCTCTTCCCTCAAAGGATGTTATGCTTGGCAGGGTATTGGGTGGGATGCAAGCTCCTATATTTAACCTGGAGTATCTTTTGAAGAGTATATTGAGTAGTTTTGTTATTCTCATAAGTAACTGGAAAGATAGAAAAAGAGAGGAGGAAGGAAATGACCAAAAAGGAGAGTAAAAAGTTAAGCAAAGAAGATATCCTGGAAGGAATTAAGAATCTGACCGTCTTAGAGCTATCCGAGTTGGTGAAAACTATGGAGGAAGAATTTGGGGTGTCTGCTCAGCCCCAGGTGGTAGGGACTGTAGTAGCAGGGGCTCAGGCAGGAGAAGCAGCCGGTGGTGCACCAGCAGAAGAAGAAAAGACGGAGTTTGATGTGGTTCTTGTATCTCCGGGAGACAAGAAGATTCAAGTAATCAAAGAAGTACGTTCTTTAACGAACCTGGGGCTTAAAGAAGCCAAGGAACTGGTAGACAATGCTCCTAAGCCTGTAAAAGAGAAGGTTTCCAAGGAAGAAGCTGAAGAAGTGAAAAAGAAGCTTGAGGCAGTAGGAGCTACAGTAGAGGTGAAGTGAGGGGATGGGGAAGTGAAGGGAGTAACAAGGTGATAAAGCATTTAGTTGGCTTGCGAGCCAGGAATTTAGATATACATACTTCGGCAGAAAGTCGGAGTAAATTGCTTCATGAACTTCTTTGTCATGCAGCATTACTTATCACTTGTTACTATCCCGATGTATAGCAGAATAAGGCCAAAAAGTTTCCGGGAGAGTTTTGACCTTCAAGCTGTAATATTATATTGAGATTTGTGTTTTAGGTCCAAATCTATAGGGGGTGTCAAATATGCCTAAGAGAGTAGAGGAGAGATATTTTACTCAGATACAGTCGGTGGGGGGATTCCCTGACCTGTTAGGCGTGTCGAAAGAGTCCTATCAGGAATTTTTTCAAAAAGGCATACCATATGCGCAGCGTAAACGGAAAGGGTTGAAAAAAATCCTGGAGGAAGTATTTCCCATTACTGGTAGAAACGGGAAGATAGAACTTCATTGCATTGATTACGAAATTGAAGAGCCTTATACCACAGAAGAAGAGTGTCTAAGAAAGGGGCTTACCTATTCTGCCCGGGTTGAGCTTACTACTCGTTTGTATGTTTACAAAAGTGTAAAGAGAAAAGAGATAAGCTCTATCCGAGAGGAAAAGGTGTATTTGGGTGAATTCCCTTTAATGACTGAACGAGGCACCTTTATCGTAAATGGGGTGGAAAGAGTTGTGGTTTCTCAGTTACATCGTTCACCGGGTGTTATCTTCGAATCTCTGGGCACCAGCAGAGGGAAAGAGTTATTTTCCGGAAGAATAATTCCTGATAGAGGTATATGGCTGGAATTTAGCACGGATTACAATGACTTCATTTATGTGAGCGTGGGCAGAAGGCGAAGGATGTGGATTACTACTTTCCTGCGCGCCATAGGCTTCTCGCGGGATGAGGATATTATTCGAGCCTTCTACACTGTGGATACAATCAATCTGGAGAGTAAACGAGCACCTCATAAAGCTCTGGGCAAAATATTAGCAGAGGACGTAATAGATCCGGATTCAGGAGAAGTTTTACTGGAGAGCAAAAGCAAGGTAGAAGAAGAGCACCTCAAGATTATGAAAATAAAGGGGGTTAAGAAGATAAAAGTTATCAGAGAGACTTCTGCTGAGGACCTCATGGTTATCAACACCTTGAGAAAAGATGAGCATAAAACAGAAGAGGAGGCTCTCTCGTACGTGTATTCCCGTTTGAGACCCGGTAATCCTTTTGAAATAGAGACTGCGCGGGCTTATATTTTTGCCAGCCTATTTGATAGAGATAGATTTGACCTTTCCAGAATTGGAAGGTACAGACTCAATCGCAGATTTGGTTTTGATACTCCCCTGGATGAAGTTACTCTCAGAATACAGGATATAATTGCTGCTATCAAGGAGCTTCAGAAATTGGCAAAGGGTGAGGCAGAGGTGGACGATGTAGACCATCTGGGAAACAGGAGAGTGAGAAGAATTGGTGACCTCCTGGAAAATCAGACACGCGTGGCGCTTCTTCGTATGGCTCGTATGGCACAGGAAAGAACCCTGCTGGAAAATGAAGGCAGTATTATGCCCCACGACCTTATTAATCCCAGGATTCTCAATAATACCCTGAACGAATTTTTTGCCCGCAGCCAGTTATCCCAGTTTCTGGATCAGACCAATCCATTGGCCGAACTTACTCATAAAAGAAGATTAAGCTGCCTGGGGCCGGAGGGTTTAAGCCGGGAGAGAGCAGGCATTGAGGTAAGGGATGTTCATCCCACTCATTATGGAAGAGTATGCCCCATAGAAACCCCGGAAGGACAGAATATTGGCTTGATAACCTCACTGGCTACCTATGCCAGGGTTAACGAGCTGGGATTATTGGTTACGCCTTACCGTAAGGTAAAAAAAGGTGTGGTCACAGATGAAATACAGTGGCTTGCTGCGGATGAAGAAGATAATTTCGTTATTGCCCAGGCAAATGCTCCCGTAGATAAAAATGGTAAATTCGAAAAGCCCGAGGTATTAGTTAGATATCGGGGTGATTTTCTGCGTGTAGAGAGAGAAAAAGTTGATTACATGGATGTTACTCCCATGCAGACAGTCAGTGTTGCTACTTCGCTTATTCCTTTCCTGGAGCATGATGATTCCAATAGAGCCTTGATGGGGTCTAACATGCAGAGACAGGCAGTGCCTCCTCTCTTTCCTGAAGCTCCTTTAGTGCAGACCGGGATGGAAAGGGTTGCAGCAAAGGACTCAGGTGCTGTGGTGGTTTCCCAGAGTGAAGGAATAGTAGAAGAAGTAAACTCAGAGATTATAATCGTGCGGGAAGAGAGAAAAGAAGGCTTTAGCAATTTCCGCTATTACCCGCTGAAGAAATTTACCCGGACTAACCAGTCCACCTGTTTCCATCAGCGTCCTCTGGTAAAGAAGGGAGACAGGGTTAAAAAGGGAGATATTCTGGCAGATGGTCCTGCTACTCGCAAGGGAAAGCTGGCTCTGGGGAAAAATGTGCTGGTAGCTTTCATGCCCTGGGAAGGATATAACTTTGAAGATGCTATCCTGATAAGTGAGAAATTGGTAGAGGAGGATGTTTATACCTCTGTGCATATAGAGGACTTTAGCCTGGAATGCAGAGAGACCAAATTGGGAAGGGAGGAAATAACCAGGGATCTTCCCAATGTAGGAGAAGAAGAGTTAGCCAACCTGGATGAGGATGGAATTATCCGCATAGGAGCGTATGTCAAACCGGGAGATATATTAGTAGGAAAAGTTACCCCGAAGGGTGAAACAGTTACTACTTCTGAAGAAAAGCTGCTCAGGGCAATTTTTGGTGAAAAGGCCAGCGATGTAATCAATAAATCCTTGCGGGTTCCTCCCGGAGTTAGTGGTGTGGTAATTGATGTGAAGGTTTTCTCCCGTGAGGAAAAAGATATAGAAAAGGAAAGAAAGAATTCACCAGAAGTTGCCGTGGTAAAAAGAAAGTACTCCGCTCTCAAAAATTGTTTGGATAAGGAAAGAGAACGAAAGATTAAAGATATTCTGCTGGGTAAAAAATTAAGCAAAGATTTTCCGGTAAAGAAAAAAGAAGTAATTGCAAAAGGCACTGTGATAAGCCAGGATATCCTGGAAAAGATTAGTGATAAGAATTTGAAGAGGCTAAAAATTGGGGACCCGGAAGTTGAATCCAGGATAGAAGCAATAGAGGAAGAGTACAAAGAAAGAATCAAAGAGTTCAAGAAAAGAGAAGAAGAAGAAATAAAAAAACTGGTAGAAGTAGAGGAATTACCTCCTGGAGTAATAAAAAAGGTAAAAGTGTATGTAGCCAGTAAAAGGAAAGTACAGGAAGGGGATAAACTTTCCGGAAGACACGGGAATAAAGGTGTAGTAGCACGAGTGCTTCCTAAAGAAGATATGCCCTATCTTCCCGATGGAACTCCGGTGGAAATAGTTTTAAATCCTCTGGGAGTGCCTTCCCGTATGAACCTGGGGCAGTTATTAGAGACCCACCTGGGGTGGGCAGCCAAGGTTCTGGGGTGTGAGGCTATAACTCCGGTGTTTAATGGGGCGCGAGAAGAAGACATAAAAAAGATTCTGGAAGAGGCGGGTTTACCAGGTGATGGTAAAACTGTGCTTTATGATGGAAGAACAGGGGATCCGTTCTATTCGCGCGTGATGGTGGGTTATATCTACATGATGAAGCTTGTGCACATGGTGGAAGATAAGGTGCATGCCCGAGCTACTGGCCCCTATTCCCTGGTTACTCAACAGCCGCTGGGTGGTAAAGCGCAGTTTGGAGGCCAGAGATTCGGTGAGATGGAAGTATGGGCACTGGAAGCTTACGGAGCCGCCTATACTCTGCAGGAAATGCTCACAGTAAAGAGTGATGATATTGAAGGTAGAAGCAGGATATACGAAGCAATAGTCAAAAGAGAGAATGCACTTGTTCCCACTATCCCCGAATCTTTTAATGTTTTAGTAAAAGAGTTACAGGGATTGTGTCTGGATGTTAAGGTGGAAAAGGCCAGAGGTGCTCCTCCCGAAGAAGGTGTTTTGGTGATTAACCGGGGCAGGAGTGAAGTAAAAAGTGTTGCTCTGGGTCTGGCCTCGCCGCATCTTATCCGCTCCTGGTCTTACGGAGAGGTAAAGAAACCGGAGACTCTTAATTATCGTACCCTTAGACCGGAGAGAGACGGCCTATTTTGCGAGAAGATATTTGGCCCTACGCGGGATTGGGAGTGTTACTGCGGTAAGTACAAAAGAATCAAACATAAGGGTGTTGTTTGTGAAAGGTGCGGTGTAGAAGTTACCCTTTCCAAGGTAAGAAGGGAAAGGATGGGGCACATAAATTTGGTTACACCTGTAGCGCATATATGGTTTTTCAAAGTGGTCCCTTCGGTTATGGGGACACTTTTAGATGTTAGTTTGCCGAATCTGGAGCGGGTGATATATTACGATGCCTGGATAGTTATTGACCCCGGTGATACTCCCTTAAAGAAGTACGAAGTATTGAGAGAACAAGAATACCAGGAAGCCAAGGAAAATTACGGAGAGAGATTCCGGGCAGGAATGGGGGCACCAGCTATCCGGGAAATCCTGCAGGATCTGGACCTGGCTAAGCTTGCGGAAGAATTGAGGAAGGCAGAGAAATTAACCCATTCCCGGCAGCAAAAGTGGAGGATAAACAGAAGACTGAAATTAGTCGAAGCGTTCCGCAAATCCAACCAGAGGCCGGAATGGATGATTCTTGAGGTAGTTCCCGTTATTCCTCCCAACCTGCGTCCGCTTGTTCCCTTGGACAAGGGTGGTTTTGCTACCTCTGATTTAAATGATCTTTACCGCAGACTCATAAACCGCAACAACCGCTTGAGAAAGCTCATGGAGATGGGAGCTCCTGACATCATATTGAGAAATGAGAAACGTATGTTGCAGGAAGCTGTGGATGCTCTCTTTGACAACGGAAGACGGGGTAGAGCCGTAGTGGATCAAAACGGAAGACCTCTTAAGTCTCTGGCTAATACCCTGGGAGGGAAGCATGGAAGGTTCAGGCAGAATCTTCTGGGTAAGAGAGTAGACTATTCAGGCAGGTCGGTTATTGTTGTGGATCCCAGGTTGAAACTGCATCAGTGCGGAGTCCCCAAAATAATGGCTCTGGAGTTATTCCAGCCTTTCATTATAAGAGATTTGCGGGAAAAGGGATATGTGCACACGATAAAAGCAGGGAAAAATTTGATAGAGAAAGGTACACCAGAGGTTTGGGAAGCCCTGGAAGAAGTAATTAAAGGACATCCGGTTCTTCTTAACCGGGCTCCCACACTACACAGGATAAGTATCCAATCCTTCTTCCCCATTCTACATGAATCGAAGACAATAAGAATTCATCCGCTGGTGTGTTCGGCCTACAATGCTGACTTTGATGGCGATACCATGAGTATCTTCGTGCCTCTTTCTATGGAAGCTCTCCTGGAATCGCAGATATTAATGTTGTCTCCCAATAACCTCTTCAGCCCTGCTGATGGCAGACCTGTGGTAACTCCCAGTCAGGATATTGTTCTGGGGACTTATTATCTTACTATTCAGGATCCTTCTATGAAAGAAGCACGCTATAAGTTTTATTACCCGGGAGAAGTTCTCTTAGCTTATGATATGGGTAGTGTTAAACTTCATGAAACTGTCTTATTGCGGCAGGGACGGGAGTTTATAGAGACTACCCCAGGCAGGGTTTTGTTTAATTCGCTAATGCCGGAAGGGTTGTCTTTTGTAAATGAACCAATGACCAAGAGCAAGTTAACAGACCTGATTGCCAAAATTATCGAAGTTAAGGGAAGAGATAAAACGGTAGAATTCCTGGATGATTTGAAAGAGCTGGGATTTCATTATGCCACGATAGCCGGGATTTCCATGGCGATTTCCGATGTCAAAATTCCCGGCAAGAAGTGGGAAATAATAAAGAAAGCTCAGGTAGAGGCAGAGAAAATCGACAGAGATTATCGCAAAGGAGTTATTACCCAAGGAGAAAGATATAACAGAGTAGTAGACCTCTGGACACGGGTTTCGGATGAGATAGCTGACTTGATGTTAAAAGCTTTAGCCAGCGATCCTTTTAACCCTGTCCATATGATGATGGCCTCAGAAGCCAGGGGCAGTGCACAGCAGATAAGGCAGCTGGGGGGTATGAGGGGGCTTATTGCCCGTCCACGCAGAAAACTTGTAGGTGCTATAGGGGAAATTATAGAAACGCCAATTCTTACGAATTTCCGGGAAGGCCTTACTGTTCTGGAATACTTCATTTCTACCCATGGAGGCAGAAAGGGACTGGCAGATACTGCCTTGAAGACAGCAGAAGCAGGATACCTCACCAGAAGGCTGGTAGATGTAGCCCAGGATATTGTAGTAAGAGAAGAGGATTGTGGCACACTTAACGGGATAATCATGCGGCCACTGGAAGTGGGTGGTAAGGAGATAATCCCCTTGAAAGATAGAATCACCGGTAGATTTTCTCTGGAAGACATAAGGATACCTTCTCTGGGCAACATTATTGTGAAGGCAGGAGAAGAAATAACCGCGGACAAGGCAGAAATTATCGAAGAAGCCGGAGTAGAAGAGATCCCTGTGCGTTCGGTGCTTACCTGTGAGACAAAAGGCGGAATTTGTCAGAGGTGTTATGGAAGAGATTTGGCTACAGGAGAAATTGTAGAAGTAGGCCAGGCAGTAGGGATAATGGCAGCCCAGGCGATTGGAGAGCCAGGCACACAGCTTACTCTGAGGACTTTCCATATAGGAGGTATGGCTACTCGTATCATTGGTGAGAATCAATATATTGCCCAGAAAGGCGGAACGGTCAAATATATCAACCTGAAGGTAATAGATAAAGAAAAAGAAAAATTAGTGCTTAACCGGAACGGGTGGTTGGTTTTGGCGGATCCGGAAGGAAGAGAGGTGGAGAAATTCAAGGTGCCGGTAGGTGCCAGTATAAAAGTAAAAGAGGGGAAAGAAGTAGAAGAAGGCGTAGTATTGATAGAATGGGATCCTTATGTAAGACCATTCTTATCCGAAATTGAAGGAAAGATAATATTTGAAGAAATGATTCCGGATGTTACCTTCAAAGAAGAAGTTAATAGAGAGACGGGTCTCAGGGAAAAGGTGATTATTGAACATAGGCCGCAATTTCAGCCAGCGCTTAAGGTAAAGAATGAAGAGACCGGGGAAGAAAGATTGTACCCTCTACCCATCAATACACATATTGTGGTAGAAGACGGGCAGAATGTTAAGCCAGGGGATATATTGGCAAAGAGCATGCGGGAGGTGGTGAAAGCCACAGATATAACGGGAGGGTTGCCTCGGGTTTCTGAGCTATTTGAGGCCAGGAAGCCCAAGGACCCGGCTGGAGTGACCGAAATTAACGGTGTGGTGAAAAGCATTTTGAGGGAAGAGAAGGAAAGAAGGATTGTGATTGAAGGAGAAGACGGGGAAATTAGGGAGTACAAAGTTCCTCCTGGCAAGCACATAGAAGTCGATGTGGGTGACAGGGTGGAAGCAGGGCAGAAACTTACTGACGGGCCACCGGTTCTGCAGGAGATGTTGAGGATAGAAGGTGAAAGAAAATTACAGTATCACCTGTTAAACGAAATCCAGGAAGTTTATAGGCTTCAGGGGGTTAGAATCAACGATAAGCATATTGAGGTTATTGTGCGGCAAATGCTTAGAAAGGTGCAGGTGGAAGACCCGGGAGACACAGAATTCTTATGGGGAGAGCAGGTGGATAAATTCAGGTTCCAGGAAGAGAACGAAAGAGTGGTGGCAAATGGCGGTAAACCAGCCCAGGCGCGTCCCCTGGTACTGGGGATTACCAAGGCTTCACTCTCTTCCGATAGTTTCATTGCCGCGGCCTCTTTCCAGGAAACCAGTCGTGTGCTTACCCGTGCCTCGGTAAGTGCGCAAAGAGACCCATTGAAGGGTATCAAGGAAAATGTTATAATTGGCAACTTAGTCCCGGCTGGAACGGGATGGAGAGATTATAGAGAAGTGGAGGTAATAAAAAATGCCAACGTTGAATCAGTTAGCGAAGGTGGGGAGACGGAAGCCTAAGGCGAAATCGAAGAGTCCTGCCTTAAAAGCTTCTCCCCAGAGAAAAGGGGTATGTATGAGGGTGTATACAGTTACCCCCAAGAAGCCTAACTCTGCTCTGAGAAAAGTAGCCCGAGTGAGGCTTTCTTCCGGGGTGGAAGTAACTGCTTACATCCCTGGCGAAGGACATAATCTTCAGGAACATTCCCTGGTTCTGGTTAGAGGGGGTAGAGTTAAAGACCTTCCTGGAGTGAGGTATCATATAGTACGTGGCTCTCTGGATACAGAGGGAGTAGAAGGAAGGAAAAAATCTCGTTCTCGCTACGGAAGTAAGCGGGAAAAATAGACGGAGGAAAATATGCGCAGAAGAAGAGCAACTAAGAGGGAAACTATGCCTGACCCAAAATTTGGCAGTGTTATGGTTTCCAAATTTGTGAATATCCTTATGTGGGATGGTAAGAAAAGTACAGCGCAGAAGATTTTTTACCGTGCTTTGGATTATGTAGCGCAGCGGATAAAAAACGAAGATCCTCTGGAGGTATTTAAACAGGCTATAAATAATGTTAGACCTACTGTGGAAGTAAAACCGCGTAGAGTAGGAGGGGCTACTTACCAGGTGCCCGTTGAGGTACGTCCACACCGGAGCATTGCTCTGGCAATAAGGTGGGTCATTTCTATTGCACGCCAGAGTAAAGGCAGGAGTATGGCAGAAAGACTGGCTAAACAGATTATAGAAGCGTATAAAGGTGAAGGGGCGGCAATAAAGAAGAAAGAAGATACTCATAGAATGGCTGAATCTAACCGGGCTTTTGCTCATTACAGATGGTAAAAAAAGCAAGTATTATGCTGGAAAAGGAAGAAAAACGAGAGGTCTATCCTCTTCAGAAAATAAGAAATATAGGGATAATGGCGCATATTGATGCAGGTAAGACTACTACCACTGAGCGGATACTTTTTTATACTGGCAAGATCTATCGTATGGGAGAAGTGCACGAAGGAACAGCCACTATGGACTGGATGGACCAGGAGAAGGAACGCGGAGTTACTATCACTGCTGCAGCTACTACCTGCTTCTGGAAAGGACACAGGATAAACATAATAGATACGCCGGGGCATGTAGATTTCACTGCTGAGGTAGAAAGATCGCTGCGGGTTCTGGATGGAGCCGTGGCTGTCTTCTGCGGGGTGGGTGGTGTAGAGCCCCAGTCTGAGACGGTATGGAGGCAGGCAGATCGTTATAGGGTGCCGCGTATTGCTTTTGTTAATAAAATGGATCGCAAGGGTGCTGATTTCTTTACCGTGGTGGATGAAATAAGAGATAAGCTGGAAGCGTATCCTGTGGTAATTGCCTTACCTCTGGGAGAAGAAGAGAATTTTAAGGGAGTAATAGACCTGGTAAGCATGAAGGCTTATATCTATGGAAAAGATGGACTTGGCTTAGAGTACGAAGAGAGAGAATTAACTCCTGAAGAACTTGAATTTGCGGGAAGATGGAGGGAATCCCTTTTAGAACAACTGGGAGAAGAAAACGAGGAAATTCTGGAGAAGTATTTAGAGGATAGAGAAATAGAGAGGGAACTTATAGAAGAAACTTTACGAAAGGTCACTTTAGAGAAATACTGGGTGCCGGTTTTCTGTGGCTCTGCCTTGAAGAATAAGGGGATACAGCTTCTGCTGGATGCAATAGTCAAATATCTTCCTTCACCGTTAGAGGTCCCTCCCATAAGAGGGATAGACCCGGTAACAGAAAGGGAATTGGTTAGAGAGACCTCGCTGGATGCTCCTCTATCTGCGCTGGCTTTTAAGGTGGCTAATGATCCCTTCTCTGGCAGGTTGATTTACCTGCGTATATACTCAGGGTATATCAGAGCCGGGGGAAAGGTATACAATGCTACTCGCAAAAAGATGGAAAGAATTTCTAAGATTCTACTTCTGCATGCTAACAAAAGAGAAGAAAGGCCCATTGCTCATGCGGGAGAAATTGCAGTAATAGTAGGTTTAAAAGATACTTTTACTGGTGATACCTTGTGTGACAAGGCTCACCCCATAATTCTGGAGAGACCGCGATTCCCCGAACCAGTGATTTCTATTGCTATTGAACCAAAGAATAAAAACGAGGCAACTAAGTTAGTGGAAGCTCTTAAGAAACTGGAAGAAGAGGATCCTACTTTTAAAGTAAGATTCGACGAAGAGACTGGACAAACTTTAATCTCGGGAATGGGAGAGTTGCACCTGGAAGTCCTTACGACCCGGTTAATACGGGAGTTTAAGGTAGGGATAAGACTGGGCAAACCGCAGGTTTCTTACCGAGAAGCTATAAAGAAAGAGGTTACTGCAGAAGGTAAATTTATCCGCCAGAGTGGAGGAAGGGGACAGTATGGGCATGTGGTAATACGCCTGACTCCTATAAATAGCGAAGAATTTGAATTCGTCAATAAAATAAAAGGAGGAGTAATACCTCCTCAGTTTATCCCCGCGGTGAAAAAAGGAGCCAAGGAAGCTCTGGATAGTGGGGTATTAGCTGGTTATCCAGTAATAAATGTAAAAGTTACTCTTATAGATGGCTCTTCTCATGAAGTGGATTCTTCCGACATTGCCTATTACACTGCTGCCAGTATGGCAGTAAGAAACGGGCTTCAGAAAGCTAGCCCCTATCTCCTTGAACCCATAATGAAATTGGAAGTGGTAACTATGGAGGAATACCTGGGTGAAGTTTTAGCTGATTTGAGTGCCCGGGGCGGGGAGATAGCGGAAATGAAACATAGAGGAAAAATATGTATAATAATTGCCTATGTACCCTTGCGAGAAATGTTTGGTTATGCTA
>JAADFP010000146.1 GCA_013152825.1 Caldisericota bacterium
CCAGATCGAAGAGTGCATTGATAAAGAGAATTTTTCTGTTCTTCTCAGCATAAGTAAGGGGATCGAAGAGAAACCATTTCCAGCGCGGCGGCTTTACCCCATCCAGCCCCTTTTTTCTTACTTCGGAGAGGAAATCTTCGAATTCCTGGCGAACCTGCTGGTAATGCCTCCATCTTAATCCCTTCCGGTAGGCAGAAATTATCAAGGGGATAGTGCCTGCGCCTTTTGCTACTATATCGGTGATGTTTCCTGCTCCTAATATGGAAACGCCGCAGTGTATTCTTTTCTCTACTGCCATAAGCGTAAGCAGGATAATGGCTCCCAGGGAAATACCTGCTGCTCCTATGTTTAGCCCGGGATATTTCTCCTGTAGTATGTCAATACTTGTTCTCAAATCTATAACGGATTGCACGAACGAATCAAGCGAGGTTTCCAGGTCCAGGGTAAGAAAAAGAGCCCCGTTGCTTGTGCCCGCCGGAGTACGCTTCAGGTGGTAAGGCAAATGCATCCGCACGCTGATGAAGTTTTCCCGGGCAATGGCGTAAGAGAGCTTTTTGCTGTAACCATAGTTCCCTTCCATCCAGGGATGTATAACCAGGATGGCTGCTTGAGGGTTTTCCGGTTCCATTATCTCCAGATATACTCTGTTGTTCTCCGGGTACGGGGTATTCACCCAGGAAGGGAAAGATAAAAGGCTTTCTCTCAGGTCTCCCACTACCTTTTTCCCTGTTTCCCGGATTTCTTCCGGTTTACCCGGGTAGGAGAAAATGTTCATCTCTTTTTCCCATTATTGCCCGGGGGTCAAGTGCATCCCTCAGCCCCTCTCCCAGGAGATTAAATCCCAGCACAGAGACAAGAATGGCTAACCCGGGGAACAGGGTAAGCCACCAGGCTATCTCTAAGTTGTCCTTGCCTTCGGTAATAATTGCACCCCAGGAAGGAGTGGGGGGTTGTACTCCCAGGCCCAGGAAAGACAGGGCGGACTCCAGGAGTATTGCCCCGGCTACTCCCAGGGTAGCAGCTACCCATACAGGGGATAGGGCATTGGGCAGGATATGACGAAACATGATGCGCATATTAGAGCATCCTACTGCCCTGGCGGAGAGGACAAAATCTCTCTCCTTGAGACTCATTACCTCTGCCCTCACCAACCTGGCTACACCCATCCAGGAAGTTAATCCTATTACCACCATAATATTCCAGATACTGGGCTTGGTCAGGGCAATGATAGCCAGAACCAGGAAAAAAGCAGGAAAGCAGAGCATGATATCCACGAATCGCATGACCAGGGTATCTACCTTCTTGCCGAAGTAACCACTTATCAATCCCAGTACCAGCCCGATAGTAATAGAAATTCCCACGGCTACAAAGCCCACACTTAGAGAAATCCTGGAGCCCCAGAGTATCCTGGAAAAAAGGTCTCTTCCCAGGGAATCGGTGCCGAAAAAGTGCCTGGCAGAAGGAGGCTGTAGGATTTCTTTCAGGTTTATTGCCTGGGGCGCATAGGGAGAAAGAACCGGGGCAAAGAAAGCAATGAAGAAAAATAGCGAGACGATGATTAAGCCGGCTATTGAGAGACGGTTCTTCCGAAACCTTTGCCAGTAAAGACGGCTTAAACTTTCTCCTTTCATGAGTACTTTATCCGTGGATCTACCCAGGCATATAGGATATCTGCCACCAGGTTTCCTACCAGGGTCAGAAAAGCGCCTATGGTGAGTATGCCCATAACCACGGTGTAGTCCCGGGACATGACAGAGGCGTAGAATAACCTGCCCATGCCGGGTATGGCAAATATGCTCTCCATAATCACGCTGCCGCCAATAAGCCCGGGCAGGGATAACCCAAGAATGGTAACTACGGGAAGAATGGCATTTTTAAGAGCATGGCGGTATATTACTACCCTTTCTGGCAGCCCTTTGGCCCGGGCAGTGCGCACGTAATCACGGCCTATAACTTCCAGCATATTGCTCCTGGTATAACGGGAAAAACCTGCCAATCCTCCGAAAGAGGCTACGAATACAGGCAGGACCACATGCTTTGCCAGGTCCAAGATCTTTCCTCCCAGGGATAGGGAAGAAAACTGCCAGGAATATAGTCCCGATATGGGCAGCCAGCCTAATTTTACTCCGAACAAATACATCAGGAGCAGTGCCAGCCAGAAGGAAGGCGTGGCAAACCCCACAAACACGATAATAGTGGTAAACCTATCCAGGAAAGTATGTTGCTTAACCGCTGCAATCACGCCCAGGGGAATGGCTACACCGGCAATAATCAGCAGAGAAAGAATGTTTAAAGTGATAGTTACGGGTAAGCGTTCTGCTATCTTGTCTATCACTTTCCTTCCGTCAGTAAAAGACCGGCCGAAATCCAGACGCAGCATACGCTTAAGCCAGTCAAAGTATTGTATGTAGAGGGGTTTATCCAATCCATACAACTTCTCCAGGCGCTGCCGTGCTTCCAGGGATACTTTCGGATTAAGGCTGGTGGCCAGGTCTGTAGGTTTACCGGGCGAAAGGTGGATTACAGCAAAAGTGATGATGCTTATTCCCAGGAGCATGGGTATCATGCTGAGCAATCTTCTGAATATATAATTCTTCATGGTGGAAAATGATAACCATTCAGCAGTCAGGTGTCAATCTTTATCCTGAAAAAGAAGAGATACTGTTTTAAAAACGCCGATGTAGTAAAATTTAATGTGAGGATTATTTTATCGTTTTTACTGGTCTTTGTTTCTTTTTCCCTCTTCGCGTTCCCTAACCGGGAATTTCTCCTGGGCGCCAGGGTAGCGGAAAAAGTTGAGGAGCAATTTCAGGTAGAAGAGAATACCCCGGAAGTTGCCCTGGTAAACCGGGTGGGGAACCGCATTGCTGCTGCGCTCCCGGCTTCTTACCCTTTTACTTTCACCGTGATAAAAGAGGAAACCGCCAATGCTTTTTCCATCCCGGGTGGATTTATATACGTAACCAGCGGAATATTTGAGCTTAAACCCACGGAAGGGGAACTTGCCTTTTTGCTGGGGCACGAGATTGCCCACATAGAAAAGAGGCATATTTTTAAAATGCAGAAAATAGAGAACCTGATAAACCTTCTGATCTTAGGCGTAGGAGTTCCCCTGCTGCAGCAGGCTGAAACTGCCCGGGAAGCCCAGTCAGAGATGAAAATCATGCAGCTTACCCACCTGCTTCTACAACGTAAATACAGCAGGCAGAATGAGGAAGAGGCGGATTACTGGGGAAGACTGGGGAAGATTTTATGCCCTGAAAGCCGGGTATCCGGATGAAGCAAAGCAATTTTTTGAAAAAATAGATTTCTGGAAAGAGAAAAAGCCAGAAACCATATATCTCCTGTACCAGACCCATCCCTTTGTGCAGGAAAGGGAAAAGAAAGTTTCCTATCCCTGGGAGGAATTCCAGTATTCTCCGCCTACCCAGGAAGAGGTAAAAAAGTGGATAGATAAAGTGCAAAAATTTTTATGGAAAGAAAGGAGCAAACTCAAAGGAAAGGCCCGGGAAATAATCCTGCGTGATCTATATACACTTGCGCCAGATACTGCTCTGGCAGGGGAGGCTGCCTATGCCCGCTGGAAGGAGAGGATAAAGAAACGAGAAAAGAGGGGGGAATACTACGCCATTCTGAAATCGGGTGAGGACATACTGAAGAGCTACCCCCACTTAAAAGAAAAGAAATCTTTAGGGAAGGCACTGGCAGACTGGGAAAAGAAGTACAGCGTAGAAAAAACCACCTGGGAAAAGAAAGTGGGCAAAGTAGAAAACATAGAGTTCTATGAAAAATTCTTAGCCCTTTTCCCGGATTCTTCCTGGCGAGGGAAGGCATATGAGGAATTACTCTCCCTTTACGAAAAAGGCGGGAAGTATGCGCCTGCCTTAAAACTGCTCCTTGCGATGGAGAAGGAAAAGTATCCCGGAGTATTGGATAAAGCAGATAAAATAGTTGGCAAAGTGGAGGACATTGGAGTGCTGGTAGAATACTATTCTGCCCATCCGGAACAAGAGGTGCAGGAAAGAATAAAGTCCCTTCTTCCCGAAGAAAAGAATCTAGAAGTACTCAACAAACTATTGAAAATTTCCTCGGGAGCTCTTCGGGAAGAAGTTATCAAAAGAATAGAAGTGGTAAGCGAAGAAAAATACCAGGAAGCCAGGCTGGAAGAAGTGAGTGGCAACCTGGCAAAGGCCAGGAAGATATACTGGGGAATCTTGAAAAATGCGCCGAAGAGCAAGGCAGCAGAACGTATCAGGAAAGACCTGAAAAGAAAAGCAATTATCCGCAACTGCCAACCCCCCTTTTAAACCCTGCAATTTAAATACTCAAACTTAGAACTTCCTCCCAGGATGCCAAGGTAATTCGTCATCCGGTTGTGGTTGGGCCCGCCTGTCCCGATGGACGGGAGGCGGACAGGTTGTTGGAAACGTTGCTCGTTATCCGTCCACCGTCTCCCC
>JAADFP010000147.1 GCA_013152825.1 Caldisericota bacterium
GTAGGGAAAGCAGAGAAATGGATAGTGGTCTTAAAGCTGTCTATACTCACTTTCTTTATCTTCGTGGGTTTCAAAAGTATTAACTTCAGTTACCTCTCACCGGCTACCTGGACCAGCCCGGCAAAGCTGATTGCCGGAGGCATGATTATTTTCCTGGCCTACGAGGGATTTGAGCTCATAGCCAATACGGCAGAAGACATAAAAAACCCCAACAAAAATCTTCCGCTTGCCTACTACATCTCTGTAAGCTTTGTTATTCTCCTTTATGTGATGGTATCCCTGGTAGCCGTGGGGAATCTGTCCATAGCCAAACTGGTGGTAGCCAAAGATTACGCCCTGGCCGAGGCGGCCAAACCTTTCCTGGGACATGCCGGCTTTATATTAATTGCCTTTGCAGCTCTTCTATCCACCAGCTCTGCGGTAAATGCCACGCTGTACGGTTCTACCCGGATAAGCTACATAATCGCCAAAGAGGGTGAACTGCCAAGATTCTTAGAGGATAAGATCTGGAACCGGCCCATAGAAGGCTTGCTTATCACCAGCTTACTTACTCTGCTAATTGCCAATCTTTTTAATCTTTCCAGCATCTCGATGATGGGAAGCGCCGGTTTCTTAATTATTTTTGCCATGGTAAACACGGCAAATTTTAAACTCCATAAGAAAACAAAGAGCAATAAGTGGATTTCCCTGCTGGGGCTGCTAACCTGCTTTCTCGCGTTTGCCCTGCTGGTGCAGGCAGAAGCAACAACCCCGCTAAACATAACAGTTCTGGTGGTTATGTTTGGAGCCTCCTTTGCCATTGAATTCATATACAGGGCATTTACAGGAAGAGAAATCAGGGTAAAGCATAGAAGCAGCCACCACCAGGTGAGCTGATTTTGTACTATAGCAAGAAAAGAGGAGGCCATATTTATGGAAAATTTGGAAAAGTCTAAGAGGGGTAGTAGTTCGGTAGAAGATATTCTCAGGAAGTACTCTACTTCCCGGGAAGGGCTTTCCTCTTCAGAAGTGGAGAAACGCATCAAGGAACACGGATACAACGAGATATCCGAGAAACAGGTAAGCCCGATAGTAAAGTTCCTGGGCTACTTCTGGGGGCCAATTCCCTGGATGATTGAGGTAGCAGCAATTCTGTCCGCAGTAATCGGGCACTGGGCGGATTTCTGGATTATATTCGTCCTGTTGATGTTGAATGCAGTAGTGGGATTCTGGCAGGCAGGAGTTTAAAGCTGGTAACGCCATTGAATTACTGAGAAAAAAGCTTGCTCTCAGGGCAAAAGTACTGCGTGACGGAGAATGGAAGGAGATAGCCGCGAAGGAGTTAGTCCCGGGAGACATTGTGCGGGTGAGGCTGGGTGAAATCATCCCGGCTGATATCAAGCTTATCGAGGGAGACTACCTCTCTGTGGATGAATCCATGTTAACCGGAGAATCCCTGCCAGTAGAGAGGCACGTTTCTGACATCTGCTATGCAGGTTCAATAATCCGCCAGGGGGAAATGAACGCCGTGGTTACTGCTACTGGTATGAATACCTACTTCGGGAAAACAGTCAAGCTGGTGGCGGAAGCAAAAACACAAAGCCACTTTCAAAAGGCAGTGCTCAAAGTGGGTAATTACCTCATCGTGCTTGCCGTATCCCTGGTGGCACTTATATTCCTGGTGGCTCTTTTCCGCCAACGAAAGTGTACTGGAGATACTCCAGTTTTCCCTGGTTCTTACTATTGCTGCAATACCGGTAGCCCTGCCAGCAGTTCTCTCCGTGGCCATGGCAGTGGGGGCAATCGCCCTAGCAAAAAAGAAAGCCATTGTCAGTAAATTGTCTGCTATTGAGGAATTAGCCGGGATGGATGTTCTATGCTCTGATAAGACCGGCACCATCACCAAGAACGAATTAAAGATAGGAGAGGTAAAACCCTTTGCGAAATTCACAGATAGCGAGGTGCTGATCTTTGCGGCTCTGGCCTCTCGAAAAGAAGACAACGACCCGATCGATAACGCGATTATAAGTGCCAGGGAAAAAGCAAAGCCTGGCATAGAGGTAATGGGTAACTATAAAGTAAAAAGATTTAAACCTTTCGATCCCATTGCCAAGCGCACAGAAGCGGAAATAGAAGATAATCACGGCAACTATTACAGGGTAGCCAAGGGAGCTCCCCAGGTTATCCTTTCCCTCATACCCGGGAAAGATGAAATCGGTACAAAGGTAGAAGAAATAGTAAATAATTTTGCCCTGCACGGGTTCCGTGCACTTGGGGTGGCTAAAACTGACAGCCAGGGGAACTGGCAATACGTGGGACTCATCTCCCTTTACGATCCGCCCCGGGAGGATTCGGCAGAAACCATCAAGACAGCGGAATCCATGGGAATAGAAGTTAAGATGGTAACCGGGGACCACATTGACATTGCCAGGGAAGTGGCCAAACAGGTAAATTTACCGGCAAATATTCTGCCCACTTCCGCTTTCCTCTCCAAGCCGGATAGAGTGGCACAACGGGTGGTGGAGGAGGCAAACGGGTTTGCCGGAGTTTTTCCGGAACACAAATATCACATTGTTGAACTCCTGCAGGCCAGGGGACATATCGTGGGCATGACAGGAGACGGAGTCAATGATGCACCAGCCCTGAAAAAAGCTGATTGCGGCATTGCCGTGGCCGCAGCCACAGACGCGGCAAAATCAGCAGCTGATATTGTGCTTACCCTTCCCGGGCTTTCCGTCATCATCGATGCCATTAAAGAAAGCCGCAAGATTTTCCAGCGGATGTACAGCTACACCCTATATCGCATCGCCGAAACTATCCGGGTGCTGTTTTTCATCACCACAGCTATAATTGTGTTCAATTTTTACCCTATAACAGCTATAATGATTGTACTCTTAGCCCTGTTCAACGACGCCCCCATCATGGCCATTGCCTATGACAATGTGCACTACTCCAATCAGCCGGAAAAATGGAATATGCGCGCAGTTCTGGGGCTTTCCACGGCCATAGGAATCGTGGGGGTCTTCTTCTCCTTCGGGATACTTTATATAGCCCTGGAGTTTTTAGATCTGCCCAGAAACATGATTCAATCCTTTATATTTCTTAAGCTGGCCGTGGCAGGACATTTAACTATATTTGTCACCCGCACGCGCGGTCATTTCTGGTCTATAAAACCCAGTGCCGCCCTTTTCTGGTCAACGATAACTACCAAACTGTTGGCCACGCTTCTGGTGGTATATGGCTGGTTTGTAACCCCTATAGGCTGGAAACTCGCCTCGTTTGTCTGGGTATATGCACTGATTGAGGAGCTGGTAATCACTGATTTAATCAAGATTCGCTTATATGACCTGCTTGATCACCGGGGAATTAAATTCAGGAGATAAGGAGTTACAAACTATGAGCTACCCGAATTCATTTCATTTCAAGCTGGAGCATAGGGACAAAGATACCCTGGCCAGGGCAGGAAAGCTGCTTACTCCCCGGGGTACCATCCAGACCCCTGTGTTCATGCCGGTAGGAACCCAGGCAACCGTTAAAACTCTTACTCCGGAAGAGGTAAGGGATACCGGGGCTCAGATAATTCTGGCCAATGCCTACCATCTCTACCTCAGGCCAGGACTGGGAATAATAGAGAAGGCAGGGGGACTCCATTCCTTCATGAACTGGCATTTTCCCATCCTCACTGACAGCGGCGGGTACCAGATTTTGAGTTTGTCTAAATTAAGAAAAATAGAGGAAGAGGGAGTAATATTTCGTTCCCACTGGGATGGCAGTGAACATTTCTTCACGCCAGAGAAGGTCATAGATATTCAACTATCACTTGATTCCGATATCCTGATGGTGCTGGACGAGTGTGTTTCCTACCCCTCTCCACGGGAATATGTAAAAAGCGCTGTGGAGCGAACTCTTCTCTGGGCAGAAAAATCAAGAAAATACTGGGCACTGCTCAACAAGGCAAAGAAAATGCTTTTTGCCATAGTACAGGGAGGAGTGTATCCTGATTTGCGGGCAAGATGTGCCCGGGAATTGGTGAATATGGACTTCCCGGGGTATGCCCTGGGAGGGCTTAGTGTAGGTGAAGATAGAAGCGATACCCTGAAAATACTAAAAGAGGTTATCCCCCTGCTTCCGGAAAACAAGCGCCGCATTACTTTATGGGAGGCGGAAGGCCTGAAGACATTCTGCATTACGTGGAGAGGGGCTGTGACATGTTTGACTGCTCCATTCCCACCCGGGAAGGCAGGACCGGGAGCGCTTATACCTGGAAGGGGAAAATAGTGGTGAGAAACGCCGAATACTCCTCGGATTTATCTCCCCTGGATGAAAACTGCCAGTGCTATACCTGCAAGAATTACTCCCGCGCCTACCTCCGCCATCTTTTTCATACCCAGGAGGTGCTTGCCCTACGGCTAACCACCTTCCATAACCTCTACTTTATGGCTGAATTCATGACAAAGATGCGCCAGGCCATACTGCAGGATGAATTTCGTATTTTCAAAAAGGAATTCCTGAGAGATTACCGCAC
>JAADFP010000148.1 GCA_013152825.1 Caldisericota bacterium
TGGTGGAATTCATTAGCAATGATCACAATCAGCAAAAAGGCGAAATTGTTCTGGTGATTGGCGGTGCCACCGAAGAAAAAAGGAAATTGATGAAAAATTATACATAGATAAGCACAAGAGGTTGAATGCGAATCTCTGTAGATATTAAGAGTCTCTTATAGAGACCGGAGAAAAATCCTTTCTTGCAATAGGGCGTTGTGGATAACGCAGGTTTTATATAAGTTTCAGAGAGAAAATATAAGCAAATAGGAGATAGTGAGTTTATTTTTGGATGGTATGTACGAATTTTTACGGAAAAGGTTTAGTGTGAGAGAAGCAGTACTAGTAGCCTGGATAATAGATACAGTATGTAAGAAAATACTTTTGGGATATGGTTAGGCAATAAGGAAAGTTACCATAATTAAAAAAGAGCATGAGGATAGCTTATCTCTCTACAGATACCGGTATCCCTGTTCTGGGGAATAAAGGTGCCTCAGTTCATATAAGAGAAGTTTGCCTTGCTTTGCAGGAATTGGGAAATGAGGTATTTATTATCACCACCAACAAAGGTAATTATCCCGTAAATTTTCCCATTCCCATATATGAGGTGAAACCTTTGACCTCAAAACTCCTGGGCTCAGATTTTAGAAAGATTTTTACCAATTGGAAGGTTTATAAAGAAGCAGGAAAAATATTTAAAAAGGAAAACCCTCTACGAGAGATACGAATTGTTTGGCTTTGCCGGGATTAAACTGGCAAAGAAATTCCGCCTTCCTCATCTGCTGGAGATAAATGCTCCTCTTCGCTGGGGACCAAAGAGGAGGATTAAGTTTCCCTCTCTGGCAAAATCCATGGAAAGCAGGATTTTTTCTTCCACAAAGGGAATAATTCTTACTACCGGGGAACTGGAAGAATATGTGCTGGGTAATGGTGGAAATAAGGAACAAGTATGGGTGAATCCTGATGGTGTGGACGTAGATAAATTCCACCCAGCCATTTCCGGGGAAAAAATAAGAGAAGAATACAATTTGAAAGGCAAAATAGTGGTAGGTTTTGTGGGAAGTATAGGGCACTGGCACCGGGTAGATTTGTTGCTCTCAGTGGCCAGAGAAGTGGTGAAAAAAGAGCCAGAAGTGCATTTCCTTATTGTGGGGGGAGCAGCAAGCCTTGCCCCCTTGAAAGAATACGTGGTTAAGAATGGCTTGAGCAGGGTAGTTACTTTCACCGGGAATGTGCCTTACGAAGAGGTCCCTTGCTATATAGCTGCTATGGATATAACCGTCCTTCCCGGCACTGATATCTATTCCTCGCCCATAAAGGTTTTTGAGTATATGGCGATGGGGAAACCAGTAATAGCTCCCCGCATAGGCCAGTTAAAGGAGATTATCTCTGAAGGTGAAGAGGGATTCCTGATAGAACAGGGAAATAAAAAGCAGCTTCAGGAAGGTATAATTAAGTTAGTAGGGAACAAAACCCTGAGAGAGAAAATGGGGCAAAGGGGAAGAAATAAAGTAGAAAAGGAGTATACCTGGCGCAAAAACGGAGAAAGAATTTGTAGTATCTATAAAAAACTTCTTACAGGGGGTAAGGTAAGTAAATGAGGCAGGAATTTTTATCTCTATTAGTCTGTCCTTATTGCAAGGAGGGGATGGAAGTTTATCGCATAGTGAGGGGTACGGATGAAAATATTCAGGACGGAGTATTACGCTGTCAATGCCGGAAATACCCCATAGTGAACGGAATTCTGTTCGTTATTGAGCCCTGGCGTTCCCTGCTGCTTCACGCGGATTTTTATAAAAAAATATTCAGGGGAATTGCCAGCCGGGATTTCTGTTCCTGGCTATTCTTGAAATCCACCTCAAAGATTCATCGCATGAGCCGGGTGCGAGCTG
Organism: Caldisericota bacterium; assembly: GCA_013152825.1. Lineage (GTDB taxonomy): Bacteria > CAIJMQ01 > CAIJMQ01 > JAADFP01 > JAADFP01 > JAADFP01. The sequence continues at coordinate 1,872 of JAADFP010000148.1, forward strand.
CGTTAAGGGGCTATCGTGCCCAGAAAAGAGCCCAGAAAGAATTGAGCTTTTTTTCTCTTTCCCAGCATTTTGGACTGGGAGCAATGCACAATGTTAGGCATCGTTTCTCTACCCAGACTTTCTGGAACATTTATGCAGCTCTACCCTTACTCACTGATACCAGGGGATATGTGCTGGATTTTGCCTCGGGGTTGGGGCATTCTGCTTATGTCCTGTCCCATTTTATTTCCCCGGAAAAAATAGTTTGCGTTGATTCACAGCCTTTCTACCTCTACTTAGCCAAGAAGTATCTTGCTCCGGATGCAGAGATGGTCTGCTCCAACGATATTATCCCTCTCCCTTTTAAGAGAGAAAGCTTTGAAAAGGTTATCGCCATGGATTGCTTACACTGTATAGAACATAAAAGTATTGTGGTAAACAGCTTCCAGGAAATAGTAAGTGCACAAGGTATTATTCTTCTCTTGCACCTTCATAATGCCCTGGGTTCCAACTACAGTGCAGGGATGCCTCTATCACCCCGGGAATACAGAGCCATGTTTCCCTCAGGTGCCTGGCAGATAAAAATGCTACCGGAAGAAGATGTGCTGAGGAATTTTTTGCAGAAAGGAGTATTAGACCTGGAAAAGGAATACAGGGAAGAAGAAATTAATAGCTCCAACGTTGTCAACATGTTGATTAGCAAAAGCGGAAAGTATTGTAAAAAATATGCTCATCTGCAGGAAAACCTTTTACTTCCCCGTACTAAATGGTATATAAATCCTATCTACAGGGTAAAAGAAGAAGGGGAGAACTACCTCCTGGAGTTAAATTTTCCCACCCGGAAACTCAGGAAAGAAAATCCCCTCTCATTAGAGTACTTGCCCAGGGAAGGAAAAATTCCCCGGAAGCTCCTGCATAATTTAGAGAATATGCAGGAGTACCCGGAAGAAGTTAAAAAATTGATCACAAGATTTGTGCTTTTACCTTTGCCAGAGAGATACATATAAAAAATGAAGATCCTTCAAATAATCTCTTCCAAGGATACTGGAGGGGGCTCCCAGGAGCACACCCGAATACTCAGCCTTGGTTTGCAGGGGAAAGGACATAGGGTAAAAATAATCTGCCGACCCGGGTCTCTGGTGGAAGCGTACAGGAAAGATGGACTCGAAGTTTATCCCCTGGAGTTAAGGGATAAAAGGAAAGCTATAAGGGAGATTGTTGACTGAAGAGCATTTCCAGGTGGTGCATACTCATAACCGGGACGGAGACGTGGCCGGACTGGTGGCGGCAAAAAAAGCAAGAACTCCCCTTATAGTAAGTACCATCCATGCCTATATAAACAAAGATAAGCTGGGGAACAGGAAGATGAATTTTCCCCTCTGGAAGTATAACCGGATATTGAAGAAAGTCCCCCATAAAATAATTACTCTTTCTGAGGCTTTGCGTACACATATTCTAGAAGAATTGAGAATCAGCCCGGAGAGAGTAGTCACTATTCTTAATGGTGTGGATTTAGGCAGGCTTAAAATTTCCTCTGAGAAAAACCGGGTGAAAAAAGAGCTGGGTATACCGGAAGGGGCAAAAGTTGTCGGCTCTATGGGGCATTTAATAGCTTTAAAAGGATATAAATATTTAATAGAAGCCTCCGTGGAAGTGATAAAAGTTTTTCCAGACACACGTTTTGTCATGGTGGGAGAGGGAAATTTGCGGGGAGAACTGGAGGAATTGGCAGAGGAATTAAAGGTAAGGGAAAATTTCGTCTTTACCGGGAAGATATCCGAGGTGGGAAATATCTTACAAATTCTCGATATGTTTGTGCATACTTCCTTATCAGAGGGGCTTCCCCGTGCAGTGATGGAGGCCTCTGGTTTGGGGATTCCCGTAGTGGCTACCAATGTAGGTGGTATTCCCGAAGTAGTAAGGGATAAAGAGAC
>JAADFP010000149.1 GCA_013152825.1 Caldisericota bacterium
CAATGGCTCTTTTCTCTATCTTAATGCGGTACTTCCCCAGGCCTCTTTCCTTATCTATTAAGGCTCTTTTTATAATTTTTTTGATAGCTTCCCTGGGCAAAAGCTTGAATTCAAAAATTTGAGACCGGGAGAGAAGGGGAGAGGTAAGGGCAAAAAAGGGATTGTGAGTGGTGGCCCCGATTAAAGTTATCAGCCCTTCTTCCACGCTGGGCAGGAGGGCATCCTGTTGCGCCTTGTTGAAGCGGTGTATTTCATCGATAAAGAGGATGGTGCGCCGGCCGTTTATCTCCAGCCTCTTTTTTGCCCTTTCTACTATGCCTCTTAACTCCTGTACACCCGAAGTAACCGCATTTATTCTTTCAAAATGCGCTTTGGTCAGGTTTGCAATACAATAGGCTAAGGCTGTTTTCCCGGTGCCGGGAGGGCCGTAAAAGATTACCGAGGTAAGTCGGTCAGACTCAATAGCTCGCCGTAAAAGTTTGCCTTCTCCCAGGATATGCTCCTGTCCCTCTATCTCCTCCAGATTGCGGGGACGCAGCCGGACAGATAGAGGACGGGGGACAGGACTCTGGGTAGACTCTGGGAATAGGGTCTCCTCCAACTTAGAGATTCACCTCCACCACCAACCTCTTTTTTGCTTCTTTTATCCACTTTTCCAGGGCAGCTTGAGATTTTTTTCTGAAGAGTATCCGTTCTATCTTTCCTTTTACCTCCTTTAGAGAAGGCACATGCGATTCTTTTACCCCTTCCAATTTTATAAATCTATACCCGTCCTCACACTTCACCGGAGGAGATATCTCGCCTACTTTCATGGTTTTTAACTGCAGGCGCACTTCTGGCAGAAGCTGATTTTCCCGGATAAAGCCGATTCTTCCTCCTTCTTTAGCCATGGGCCCTTCTGAATACTGGCGGGCAAGGATGTAAAAATCCTCTCCTTTTTTCAGCTTTTCTTCTATCTCTTTAATTTTCTCCTGGACATCTTCTGAAGACATTTTAATAAGTATCTGGGAGATATTCACCTCAGGAGGCGGAGCAAGATCGTTTTTATACTTTTCGTAGAAGCTCTTTATTTCCTCTTCACTTATCCTGGTCTTGGAAAGAACTTCTCTTTGTATCACATATCGGATAAGCAATTGTTCCTTTATATCTTCCTTTAGCTGAGAAATGTTCTCTCCCTGTTCTTTTAATGCCTGGAAAAAGTCTTCCTCGGAAGGGAACCCCTTCTTTATTCTTTCCACTTCTCTATCAACGTCTGCATCGTCCACCTGGTAGCCTTTTTTCTTAGCTTCTACCAGGAAAAGCTTCTCCTCTATCATGTTTTCCAGCACTCTCTTTTCCAGCTCTTTTATCTTTTTCTTTCTTTCTTCCGCGGAAAGATTAGAAGGCAGCCTTTCCAGAAGAGGAGCCATGCGTTCTTCCACTTCGCTTAAAAGTATAACCTCATCACCCACCCTGGCTACTATACGATCCACTATGGCTGAATAAAGGGGGAAAAGCCCCAGGAAAAGTAAGAGCACTATGAAAAAGCACCTATTAACTACTTTCGCTCCGCAATTCATAACCTAATTATACCTCAAATACTCCCTTTGGTGAGGCTAAAAACCTTTCAATTTTTTCTTAATTTCTCCTTTTTCCATTTGTTCTTTGATTATTTCGAAAGCCTCCTCTGCCTTGTCCACCAGGGTGAATATGTCCAACTCGTCATCCGAGATAAATTCCCTGCCCAGACACTCCTTCTTCAGCCATTCCACCATACCCCCCCAGTAGTCCTCGCCTACCAGGATAACCGGGAATGGTGCACTTCTCCCTGTCTGGATAAGGTTTATTGCCTCAAAGAATTCGTTGAAAGTGCCAAATCCTCCGGGGAAAATCACGTAGGTTTGCGCATATTTCAGAAACATTACCTTCCGGGCAAAGAAATAACGAAAGTTGAGCAGAATATCCACGTAATCATTGGCTGCCTGGGGGTTGGGAAGCTCAATGTTAAGCCCGATGGATTTACCCCCTCCTTCCTTGGCCCCTCTATTGGCTGCCTCCATAATCCCGGGGCCTGCTCCGGTAATTATTGCATAGCCATTATGGGCAAGCATCTTCGCCAATTTTCGGGCTTCATGGTAGTATCTACTTTCTCTTTTCTCCCGGGCTGAACCAAAGAAGGTTACTGCTGGGCCAATATGGCGCAGGGTTTCAAAACCGTCCACAAACTCCGAGATTATGCGGAATATCCTCCATATATCCTCTAATTCATAGGTTTCCATAGAGCATCCTCCTTTTCCAGTTCCAAATCACAAACAACAAATTCCAATACAAACTCATCACCGGGGACCCAGGTAATGCAAAACTGACTATTGTCTAAAGTCTAAGGTCTATAGTCTATAATATACCACTATATCTTTAAATAAAATTTTTTACCCGGCAGTTCTTTTATCTTTTCCTTAAAAGCAAGCTCCATTATATAAGTATATATCCTGTGCGAGGAAATTTCTGCCAAACGCGAAATTTCATCCAGGTGCAAGGGGGTATCGCTCATTAACTGCAGGATCTTACCCGCCTCCGGGGAAAGTTTTACCACGGGATTAGCATCAACCTGGTTTTTCCCTTTGCCCGATCCCCACACATGGGTGAATTCACTCCACACATCTTCCCAATTCCTTACTAACTTTGCCCCCTCCTGGATAAGCTGGTTAGTTCCTTCAGAAAGGGGAGAATCTATCTTTCCCGGCACTGCAAAAATTTCCCTGCCCTGTTCCAGGGACAGGGCAGCAGTAATGAGCGCCCCGCTTCTCCGCCGGGCTTCCACCACCACTACTCCGGCAGAAAGGCCGGAAATAATCCGGTTCCGCCGGGGGAAATTATAGCGCCAGGGAGGGGTAAAAAGAGGGTATTCGGAGACCGCCGCTCCCGAAGCGCTTATTTCATCCATAAGCGGCTTATTCTCTACCGGGTAAGGATGCAGGAGGCCGCTCCCCAGCACCGCAATGGTCTTCCCCCCTGCCTTAAGGGCACTCCGGTGTGCATGAGTATCAATCCCTCTGGCCATCCCGCTTACAATAGTAATGCCGCGGGAAGAGAGATCCCGGGATAACCGCTCTGCGGTAAACCTTCCATAAGGAGAAGGATTTCTGGCTCCTACAATGGCAATACTTTTCCAGGGATGGGGAGGAAATTCTCCTTTGACGTAGAGAAGAACAGGCGGGGAAGAAATTTCCTTCAGGAGAGCAGGGAACTCCTCCGAGTGAAAAGGAATCACCCGAATTTTTTCTTTTTCTAAAGCTTTCTTCTCTTTCTCCAGGTCAAAGTATTCCCGCCAGCTTTTCCTGTCTATTTTTCCTTTCTTTTCCAGGACACGCAAGATTTCACGCGGCGAGAGAGAAGAAAGGTCTTTTTGAAATTTACCTCTCAGTTGACGAAGGAGAGAGGGTTCTTTTACAGATACAGCATTTAATAATAAAAGCGTGTCATAGCCTTCCATTTATGTCTTGTCAAAAAACTCTAACTGCGGTGTTCTTATCATGTGATAAGTTTTGAGAATTCTCAAGATTTCCAGCAGGGGAGAGGTATAGTTCTGGTTCTCCTTTATCTTGTCTAAAAGGCTCCAGAACAGTATTTCAAAGGTAATGATATAGTTGATTCCCTTTTCTTTCAGGAAGTTTTCCAGGTTTTTCCTCCCTTCCGGGGAAGAAGTTATGCGGGAAAGAGCCAGTATCTTCTTTGGTTTTACCTTGCTGTAAGGGTAATTCTCCCCTTTTACAGCAGGGACATTATCTATCTCCAAATCCATTAATTTCTTGAGCAGGGAAAGAGTGAATACTTCCCTGTGCCAGCCCAGAACCTTGACTACTCCATGCCTGATACCCTTGATGGAGAAAGCATCCAGAAAGAACGATGGCTCTCTTTTCAAAACCTGAGGATTAGTAAAAAAAAGATCGTAGGGGGTTTCCCTTTTGCCGCTGTTTCGCTTCAAGGGGTAAACGAAAAACCCCTCCATTTCCAGAAATT
>JAADFP010000150.1 GCA_013152825.1 Caldisericota bacterium
GGGATTTCCTGGGTGAGTACATGGCAGGAGGATTGCTGGTAGTACTGGGAATCTCTGAAACCTCTTATTCACAGGAAATAGTGGGAGATTTTGTAGGCACAGGGATGCATGGAGGCTGTATATTTGTAAGGGGTGAGGTGGAAGAGAATCGTTTAGGCCAGGAAGTGAGGATTACTGAGCCCACAGAGGAAGAATTGGATACCCTGAAGATGCATCTTGCAGACTTTGCCCGGTACTTTGACTATGACCTAAAGACGATAATGGAAAAACCCTTCATAAAACTCTATCCTTACACCCATCGCCCCTACGGGCAGTTATACGCCTACTGATTGGCTTTGCTTCAAAGACCATGGACTTTAGACTGTAGCCCGTAGAGTGGGAACAGGTGGGTAATTTCTCTTTCCATAGTTTGCCCAATTTATTTTACCCTACCGGCTTATTTTACCAGGTTGACTTATAAACCCAGTGTCCATATAATCATTCAAGATGTTCAAGTATGGTCTATTATTTTTATCTGGCCTCTTTTTGCTGGGGGCTCCCGAATTCTCCGCAGGTTCTCAAATAGTGAATTCTGTCCTGGATAAGCCTTATCCTCAAAAGTTGCAGAAGACGTATACGGTGAAAGATGGCCTATCGGGAAATGATGTAAAGGCTATAGTGGTGAATGGGGATAAGAATGTATGGTTTGATACTGAGGGCGGGGTGAGCAGGTTCGATGGAAAGAAATGGGAGACATTTCCGAAGGGGATAGGGCCAGTTGCGGGCAGGAGAGAGGCTATCAAAAAATCCCTGGGAAATTATAAAAAAATAGAGGGCATTCCCTACGATGATATCACTGTGGTGGCAGTGGGTAGGGGAGGGGAGAAGTGGTTCGGGACCAGCAGGGGAGCGATAAAGCTTGCTCCATCGGGATGGGAGTATTATGCGGGGAGAAGATGGCTCCCCGATGATTATGTGAATGATATAGCGGTGGAGGAGGATGGTACTGCCTGGATAGGGACTAAGAAAGGGGTCAGCAAGATTTATACCCGTATGATGACTCTGGAGGAAAAAGCACGGTATTTTGAAAAGCTCACCCGTGCCCGACATGTACGGTATGGGCTGGTATCGGATTGCGGGCTTCGGAAGCCGGGAGACCTTTCCACCTTTTATCTGCGGGATAGCGATAATGACGGGCTGTGGACCGGGATGTATGTGGGAGCAGAAGCATTTCGCTTTGCGGTTACCGGGGAGGAAGAAGCACGCAAGTTTGCCCGGGAATCCCTGTTAGCTCTTATCCGCCTGGAGGAAATTACCGGGATAAAGGGTTTTGTAGCTCGTTCTATCAGTAAAGAGAAGAAAAAGAGGGGAGAGTGGCATCTGGCCAGTGACGGAGTATGGTACTGGAAGGGGGATACTTCCAGTGACGAGATTGTGGGGCATTTCTTTGCCTATTCTGTATATTATGACCTGGTGGCAGATGAGAAAGAAAAGAAACAAATTGCCGGGGTGGTGAGCCGTATCATGGACCACATCATAGACAACAAATTGGCGCTTATTGACGTGGATGGCAGGCCCACCGGCTGGGGAAAATGGGCAAAAGAGTATTTTAAGCCGGTAGACTGGTTCTTTGAGAAAGGATTGCAGTCACTGGAGATTCTTTCTCATCTGAAGGTAGCTTATCATATCACCGGTAATACCCGCTATGCCAGGGTTTATGATGAGCTGGTTAAGAAGGGGTATGCCCAGAATACGCTACAGCAGAGAATCAATATCCCGGGCCATGTAAACCACTCTGATGATGAGCTGGCTTTTCTCTCCTACTACCCGCTCTTACTCTACGAAGAGAACCCGGAGCTGCGCAAAATTTACCTGAGAAGTATTACCCGCTCCTGGAATATTGAAAAGCCAGAGAGAAATCCTCTCTGGAATTTTATCTACCGATTAGCTTTTAAGAAAAAAGTGGATTTTGACTCGGAAGGCGCCGTACAGACTCTAAGAGAAATCCCCCTGGACCTGGTTACCTGGACGGTGCGGAATTCCCATCGTAAGGATATTAAGTTTCGTTTTTACCGGGACCGGTTTGGCAGAAAGCAGACCTGGACAGTACTTCCCTTCTATGAGCGTCCCATTATGAAATGGAATGAGAATCCCTATGTGGTGGATGGGGGGAACGGTGGATATAGCGAGGAGGCAGGAACATTTTTTCTTCTTCCCTACTGGATGGGTCGTTACTATGGTTTTATCAGGGAAATGAAATAAGAATTGGGAAGATACTGGCAGGCATAATATTTATAATGGGAATTTATGATCTCAGTGTATGGAGCGGAGAGGAAAAAGCTGCTGATAAGAAGCTTATATTATGGTACCAGCCGGTAAAAACTTCTGATAAATCCGTAATCAGGAATCACTATAAGCATTATAAAATCTTTCTGGCCGGACCTCCATGAAAACCGCTTATATCCCCTGGGAAAATTGGGAGTAAAAGCAGGAAGTATTTCTCGCCAGTATGCTAATAAGAAGTATTTTATCGGTTTAGAACTGGGTAATACCAGGTCTTTACTGAGCAACTTACTTCTGGCAAAGTGAAATATTATTAAATAAAACAGGGGATTGGATTTTAACAGAACCAATGAAATAAGAGTTTTTCTCCGTGCTGTTGGGGAGAGTTTCGCCGGCTTCGGTGTGCGCGTATAGTAGCTGGGGCGGGGTAAGTGAAAGTGAGCCTGAGAACCAAAAGGTAAGTTTTGTACTATATGGTACACATTTTGTGCGAATCTTCTTTAGTACAGTGGGAGAATTTACCCCGCAGCTGGAGTACCTCTTAGGTAAGATGATGAGAGAAAAAGCATTTTCCCCTGCGATTCCATACTGCGGAATTAAGTTTATCTTTTTTAGCATTTTTAATTTCCCCACTATTGGCATAAAAATTGTTCTTTTTCATGACGGAGGTGAAAGTTATGGATAGTAAGAAAGGATGGTTTTCTCCCCGCCTGATGATATTGGCAATGGGATTCCTATTGGTGGGAGGCATGCTTCCTGTGCCCTTTATTTACGGGTATGAAACGCGGTCCTTGCAGAACGTGGATAACTCTGCCCAGGAAATTGTTTCCATGATGAAAGAAATTAACAAGTTGAAGCACAGGATAAGCTTCTGGAATCTTTTTAATGGGCTGAATCTTTCCCAGGACCAGATTGAAGAGCTTATCGCCATTAACACCGAGTACAGGGAGAAACTTCGGGAGAGTACTGCCAAGGCAATCAAGGCGTTATCTGAATCGCGGGTATCATTGGAGAAATGGGAACAGGCTATTCGGGATGGCAACCTGCCCGAGGAAAGAATGCGACAGGCAGGAAGAGCTTCCCATATTACAAAGGAATTCTACCAGCAGTTAAAGGATATTAAGGAGCCTTTTCTTTCCAGGCTGAACAATGTCTTTACTGATGCTCAAAAAGAGGTGATAAGGGGCTTCAAGCCCTGTGTGGTTCCGCCTACCGATTTGCGCGACCCTATCAGGGTGGGGCAGGCTTCCAGTAACGAGTATGCTGTGCGCATGCTCAAGAGAATTCGCAGTATACCTTCCCAAAAATTTCCCAGTGCCCTGGACAGAATAGTAGATATACACGCGGATAAAATCAGCCGCAGGTACCGCTTAACAGACAATGAGATAGAACAGGAACGCCAGCGGATGCGGGATTTTCTGAAAAAAGTATATTACATGGACGATGTGGACTTTGAAATGAACAAGGAAGAACTGGCAGATGAATTTAAATACAAGGATAAAGTTGAATTACTGCGGGAAGATTTGCGGAATATTCAGCAGGAATTGCACAGGACCCAGAAGGTGCGTGATCCCGTGGGCACAAGCAAAATCGTGCGGTATTTTCTTGACCCTGAAATCATTCCTCTTCTTCAGTACCGTTTGAACTTGCTGCGTAGTAGTAATTAGTGTGGAGCAGGATGCTTATGGAAAAAAATAGAATAATTACCCGGCGGGATTTTCTAAAAAGTATGGCACGCTATGGTTCAATGGTTATTTCGCTTCCTCTGGCTCTAAAGTATCTGGGTTTGCTGGAGGAAGATGCCTACGCAGAGCTGGTAAGGAAATATCCCATACCAGGCAAGTATTACAAAAGGATAAGCGGGAGGATGGTACGCTGCCTAATTTGTCCCTTCTACTGCCTGCTGGGTGAAAGCGGTATTGGTCAATGCAGAACAAAAAAGAACTACAACGGTGTGCTTTATACACATGCAATGGATAATCCCTGCATTATCTCCGTGGATCCAGTAGAAAAACTTCCCACTGCACACTATTTACCGGGGCACAAGAGTCTTACCGTAGCGGTGGGTGGGTGTAATCTTCATTGTCTATATTGCCAGAACTGGCAGCAGTCCCAGGAGAGGCCGGAAAGGCTCGATACTGTCCGGTTTCCAAAAGAGAGAGTTCCTGGTGCACTTAGCAAAAAAGACCTCAAAATCATCACCTATAATTATACCGAACCGGTAGTTTTCATGGAGTATATCCTGGAACTGGCACACTATTCCAGGTTAAAGGGAATCAGGCATGCAATAGCCACGGCAGGATATATAAATAAAGAACCTCTTAAGGATCTTATAGGAATTGCCGAGAGTTTTACCATTACCCTGAAAGCGTTTGATGACACAACTTACAGAAGGATGACTGCTGCCACGCTCAAGCCGGTACTGGATACCATCCTTACTATCAAGGAGAGCGGAAGGTGGCTGGAGGTGGTAAACCTTATTGTTCCTACCTACAACGATGATATGAAGCAAATACGGGAGATGTGTAAGTGGCTCCTGAAAAATGTGGGCCCTGATGTCCCTCTCCACTTTGCCCGTTTTGTACCGGAGTACAGGCTAAAAAACCTCCCCCAGACACCTCTTTCCACACTGGAAAAAGCTTATAACATTGGGAGGGAAGTGGGATTACACTACGTCTATACTACGAATGTTTCTCCCCATCCCGGTAACGATACGTACTGTCCTTACTGCGGAACCACCCTTATTAAACGGGTAGGCTTGAGGATTATAGAAAACAACCTGCGAAACGGAAGATGCAGTAAGTGTGGTAGAGTTATCCCGGGAGTATGGGCGTAAAACTCTCTCGCCGGCTCTCCATTAACCTTTTCTTTGCTATTGGGTTCTTCGAGCAGATTGCCCAGATATCTGCCTTCAGGCAGGTATTTGTCAATTTCAAAGGAAGTGAGCTTTCCTTCGGACTTGTACTCGGAGTATGGCTGCTTTTTATGGGGGCAGGCACACTCATAGCTCCCCGGATAAGAAAATGCAGACTGGCCTCTCCTTTTATGCTGGCAGGGCTTGTCTTCCTGCTTGCTCTTTCTGTGCCGGTTACGGTTCACCTTTTCCGGGTGGTACGGGTGTTGATGGGAAAAGGAAGTGGTGAAGTAATTCCCCTGCTCTCTCTTTCGGTGAGTACAATAATTATTCTGGCTCCCCTATGCCTTCTACTGGGTTTGCTCCATTCTACTTCGCTTCTTTACGATGAGAAGAAGTTAAACCTGGGTTCGGCAAGGGCCTACCTGCTGGATGCCACGGGTAGTCTCTTTGCCGGCGCACTTTTTTCTTTCCTATTGGTAGAATTATTTAATCCTATAGGAGTGGTTCTCCTGGCCAGTGCCTATCTTACCTTCTCCGTGCTTCTGGTACTCAGAAAACACGTATTCCCCTTGGTTATTGTTTTAACTGCCTGCCTGATTGTACTTGTTGCCATTCCCCTCTCTCCCCACCTGGAGAAGGAGTCACAGGAGGCCAAGTGGCAGATATTCACTCCGGGAATGAGCCTGGTAGAGGTTCTCCAGTCCCGTTACGGGGAGATTGCAGTAACGAAATGGCGTGACCAGTACAACTTTTACCTGGATTCACAACTGCAAAAATCTTATCCTGATGACTACCCTGCTGCCAGTCGTATCAATGCTGCGCTGATTCAGCATCCTCATCCGCGTTCCTTGCTGATGCTGGGAGGTTCCATAGGCCAGTCACTAAACGAGATAAAAAGATACAGGTTGGAAAGGATAGATTTCGTAGAATTAGACCCTCAGCTTATCGATACTGTTGCCAGGTACGTACCCACGCCAGAAGTGAAAAACCTGGAATTTCATTTCATAGATGCCAGGAGGTTTGTCAAGAAGACAGAGAAAAGATACGATGTGATAATTATTGATATGCCTGCCCCTCTTACCAGGAATGCCAACAGGTTCTACACGCTGGAATTTTTCGGGGAGCTGAAGAGAATACTTAATCCCGGCGGTACGGTGGCGCTTGGTATCCAGGTGGATATTGATCCCCAGAGAGAAAACCTATTTCTTTCTGCCAGTATTGTTAAGACTTTAAAAAGAGTTTTCCATAATGTCCTTGCTCTGCCTACGGAAGGCTTTATCTTTGCCTCCGATGCCAGGCTGGTATCTGACTGGAAGGTGCTCTACGAGCGGTACAGGCGGCTTACGGAGGGGACAGAGCCCACTAAGTTTTTCCAGGCTGAATGTTTCAGCTTGATTTACCAGGAGGGGCCGGTGGAAAGGACCAACAGAAAAATTCTCGCATATGCGGAGAAAAGAGAGGTTCGTATCAATACGGATGCAACACCTTCCACTATAGGCTACATGTTCGGGGTGTGGAGTTCGCTCCTGGGAGAAAAGGAGAGCATCCTCTACCGTTTCATAGATAGCATCAGGTTCTGGCACTTTGCGGTCCTATCTTTCCTGGTGTTGTTATTTTGCGTGGGGGCAAGGATAAGAGGAGTGGGTAGAGGGAAAACTGCTGCTGTTTACTCCGCAATAATGTGCCTGGGAGTTTTTGGCTTAACCGTGGAAATTTCTGTGCTTCATGCACTGCAAAGTGCTTTTGGCTTTGTCTATCTCTACGTAGGGATTTTCAACGCTGCTTTCATGGGGGGGTTGGCACTCGGGTCTATCTGGGCGTTAAACCATAAAGAATGGCAGACAGAAGGCCTCTTGACCTGTGTTTTCGTTGCCCTGCTTATATTGGGGCTGGCTGCTGTGGCGGTGAAATGGATGGCTGTTCTGGGAGACTCCCTCCTGATAATTGCCTGTATATTAAACCTGACAGCGGGAGCATGCGTTGGTGCCGCTTTCCGCTTTGCCCTGGCTACAAGAAAAGATGCTGCATCCTCTGCAGGCAGGCTTTACGGTGCCGACCTCATAGGTGCCACACTGGGAGCACTGCTGATAGGCTCTGCTGCTTCCATTACCCTGGGGCTTGTAGCCTCTTTTGCCGCTTCTGCAATTATCCTGGTAAGCTCCGCACTTAGCTTGCTTCTCTTTTCCGGGAAGCCGGGGAAGGGAGGGAGGCTTTGACTGGGGAGTGGTTAGTAGCGAGTAGCGAGGGGAGCAGTGAATGGGTAATCCTGGTTTCTTAGTATCCTGGTATTCCTGGTAGCCTGGGAGGAAATTTTGGGTTTGTGGTTTGCCCTGCCTGTCCCGATAAACATCGGGGTGCAGATCAGGAGTTTATTTAGAGTTTAGCGTTTTAAAAGAAATGGATTCCCGTTTTCGCGGGAATGACAGAGGGGGGAGGTGTATGATGCAGCGTACATGATGCAGGATGTGGTTTCTTGCTTGCTCCCCGAGGTAACGGCGGGGCGGGCAGGAGTAGTGAGGGGAGATTATTCTAATATTCTTAAGAATTTGAGAATAAAGAGCAGCAGTGCATTTTAGCGGTTATTTTTTAGCTTTGGGGTTTGGTTTTTGTGATTTGTAGTTTATTATTATGATATAGATTCCTGCCTGTCCTCCCGATATGCTTCGGGAAGGCGAAAGCAGGTATCCAGAAGAGCCGAACACTTACTTACACCTCGAGGGTGTAAATATGAAGGGATAGGTCTTAGGTGAGAAGTATATAATAGCAGGCAGGTGTTTTGGCTTAAGGTTTTTTTGTATAGGTGAGCTCCTGAGATAAGCCGGGGAGAATTCTGTTAAAATGTAGGTATGAAAAAAATACTGATTGTTGAGGACGAAGACAGAATGAGGGAACTGCTCATTCACCAGTTGAGCAAGGAAGGGTATAAGGTGGAGGGAGCAGGAGATGCCTACGAGGCATTGAGCAAGGTAAAGAGAGTTTACTTTCCGGTGATAATTATAGATTTGAAGCTCCCCGGCATGGATGGTTTAAGGCTTATGGAGGAAATTAAAAATAGAGAGCCTTCCACAGAAGCTGTTATTATTACCGCATATGCTACGGTGGAGACGGCGGTGGAATCTCTTAAAAAAGGTGCCAGGGATTATTTAACCAAACCTTTCAAAATAGAAGAATTGAAACATATTCTTGAACAGATATTCCAGGAACAGCAGAGAAAAGAGGAGAATATTTACCTCAAGACGCGCTGGCCAGAAAGAATAACCTTTGAGGACTTTATATATGCAAGTAAGGCCATGCAGGGTATTATAGATAAAGTTAAAAAGATACTGGATAAGGAAGTCACGGTTCTTATCACGGGAGAAAGCGGGACAGGAAAGGAGCTGGTAGCCAGAATTATTCACTATGAAGGCAAGAGAAAAAACAAGCCCTTTGTGGTGATAAACTGTGCCTCTCTGCCGGAGAATTTACTGGAGAGTGAATTGTTTGGACATGAAAAAGGTGCTTTCACGGGAGCAAATGCCAGGAAGATTGGGAAATTTGAGTTTGCTGAGGGGGGAAGTGTTTTCCTGGATGAAATAGGGGAGATGTCGCCCTCCTTGCAGGGTAAGCTTTTGCGTTTTCTTCAGTATAAAGAGTTTCAAAGGCTGGGGGGGAACGAGACTATCAGGGTAGATGTAAGGATAATCGCAGCCACGAATCGCGATCTTAAGAAGAGAGTAGAGGAGGGTAAATTCCGGGAGGATCTTTTCTATCGTCTGCATGTATTTCCGATTTTTATTCCTCCCTTGCGGGAACGCAGGGAGGATATCCTGCCACTGGCAGAAAACTTTCTCAGGAAAAAATATCCCCAAAAGAAGCTTTCCCCCGAGGTTTTGCCTATTCTTACTTCCTATTCCTGGCCCGGGAATGTGAGAGAGCTGGAAAATGTGCTGGAGAATGCTTCTTTAATTTCCGATGGAGAAAAAATTCTTCCTTCTCATATCTCTCTCCCGCAACTTTCTCTTTTCCCCGCGGAAAAGAAAATGGGAACCATAGAAGAGGTGGAAAAGGGGCTCATAGAAGAAGCCTTGAGCATGAGCAGAGGCAACCAAACCCAGGCTGCCAGGCTGCTGGGGATAACCCGCCGCACATTAATCTATAGAATGAAGAAATACGGCATAAAATTTGCAAGTTAAGTACTTGATGAAAGTAGTTGCTGTTTTGGTATTACTGGGTGCACTAATTACTCCTCTTTTTTCTGAAGAGTCTGCGATGACAGAAAGAGAGAAGTTTGTTGCTTCTATTCTCTGGTTGGAGGCGAGGAAAGGTGAGGTTTCCCGGCAGATGCAGGGCGTAATCCAGAAAATGGAAGTTTACAAAAAAAGGTTTCAGAAAGAAAAAGGAAAGAATTTTCGTCCTTATTTTTACCTTTCTTCGCTGCGCAAGAACTTATCTCTTTTACATACTCTCTCGGAAGAATATAAAAATATTGAAATGGAGGAGTACAATATTTTTTCTGCCTATCTCTCCTGGGCAGAGAAAAACTGGGATAAGCTTTCAAAAAAGGAAAAAGAAGAAGTAAAAGAGGACCTGGAGAATCTCTTTATCATCCTGAATAATCCTTAACGCCTTTTCCAGGGGTAGCGTATGAAATATGAAAACTTCTAAGCTCTCCAAACTTTCCTTAATTCTGCGTTTATTTTTCTTCCTTTTTCCGAGGAAGGTGAGGGTTTTTCCTCAGCAGGAGGCGGTACTGGTGTCTTCTCGGGAAAAAGGATTTCTTTCATCTCTTTTGTAGAAAGAAGCTTGCTTCCATGAAGTTTGACAAAATCCCGGATTTCCCGGTCATCAGTTACCACGGTAATTTTATGGGGAGTTTTGGAGCGTTTCACCTGCCTTTTAATGTAATCATCCGCTGATTCCTCTCCACTGAATATCACCTTTATGCCTTTTTCTCTGAAACGTGCAGGGACAGGTCCTTCTTCTCCATCAAATACCACGATCATTTCCTGGAAGGTCCTCCTTTTTTCTCCCAGTTTACGCACCATTATATCCCGGGCTCTATCTATCTTTTTCCCTTTAAGCCTGGGTAATTGATGCAGCAGGTTATAACCGTCTACTATAAGCATAGCCTGAAAGAATCCTGAAAATCAGGCAAAAAATGATGGGTAGCTTTGTTTTTTTGCCCTCTTGTATCCATACATACACTATTTCTTATGCAGCATTTCATCTGCTACCATTTTATAATTTATTCTTTCTCTGGTAAAGAGGCAGGCGGTGTGAGTGTTAAAAAATAACAAAATTGTGTATAATTAATTGTGGGCGTATTGAAAATAGGAGTTCTGGGTTCTACCAGCGGCACAGATCTGGAAGGAGTAATAAAAGCAATAAAAGAAGGAAGACTGCAAGCAGAGATTGCAGTAGTAATATCTGACAGAAAAAACGCTTATATCCTGGAGAGGGCAAAGAAATACAACATAGAATCAATTTACATTTCGCCTGCCCGGTTTTCTTCCCGGGAGGAATTTGATGCTGCAGTTTCCCGCCAATTGAAAAAGAGAGGGGTAGAACTCATTCTTCTTATCGGCTACATGCGAATTCTATCTGCTTCTTTTGTCAACGAGTGGAGAAACCGCATTATAAATATTCACCCTTCCCTTCTTCCTGCTTTTGCCGGAGGGATGGACTTAAATGTGCATGAAGAAGTTATAAAAAGAGGAGTTAAAGTTACTGGATGTACCCTTCATTTTGTGGACGAGGGCACAGATACAGGCCCTATAATCCTTCAAAAAGCAGTAGATGTGGATGAGGAAGAAACCCCGGAAACTCTTAAAGCAAAAGTGCAGCAAGCAGAGCAGGAAATAATCGTAAAAGGATTACAGCTTTTCTACCGGGGAAAGCTTAGAGTAGAAGGAAATAGAGTAAAGATACTTGATTAAGGAGGTATTTATGAAAAGAATCTTAGTGGTGGCACTGGTTGTTTTTCTCGCTTTTCCTCTTTTCTCTGACCTGGCAAAGTATGTTCCCTCTTCCCTGCACATTTACAGCGAAGCTAAAAATCTGCAGTATGCAGTGGATTATTCAGGCAAAAAAGATTTTCGCTTTCTTGATACTCTGCAAAAGGCAAATATTGATACCACAAAACCTATTGCCTACTATTATCTCTCTCTTCCGGACTCCTATGGGTTAACAGCTTATTTAAAAAGTAGAAACCTGCCTGAGGATTTTGTCTCCTCGCAGGCGGAAGAATACCAGGGGATAAAAATTTTATCTGTAAAGACTCCCTGGAAGGGATTACGCTATGCTCTGCGCTATAAACATCTGCTTATTCTTACCTCTGATATTCCTACAGCGCGAGAAATAATCAAAGTTATCAGGGAGGGAGGAAGTTTATCCCAGAGAAAAGAATACCAGAAAGCATTAAAAGAATATGGCGGAGGAGCCTTTATTGCCTTTGTGGATTTAAAAGCTTTAATTAAAAATTTCTCTCCATTTTTAGGCTTGATTTCTCAGGGTATCTCCCAGAAAAGCACTGATGCTCTTACTGGTTTGATAGCAAAAGTCAACATAAAAAGGGCGCAGGAAAAGTTAAAGGAATTGGATTATGTATTTTTGAATATTAATCTGGGAAAAGAAGGCATTCTGGTAAAGAAGGTAGTCTATTTCCAGAAACTACAGGCTTTACCGGCCCAGAAACTGAACTACTTTTCTTTTCTTCCTGCAGAGAGTATTCTGGGAGTGGATTTTATTGTAGATTTTCAGGACGCAGAAGAAATCAATAATTTCTACCAAGAGCTGGAAAAAGAGGGCGCATCTCTTAGCCAGGAAGATAAAGAAAAGCTGACAGAAATGAAAAAAGCAACCCTGGAATTCTGGGGGAAAATTAAAGAGGCCATATATCCTGAGATAGGATTAAGTGCCAGCATGGAGGATGAGGGGGGGCCGTCTGTTTTAGTGGTAGGTAAAGTTAAAAAAGAGGATATTTTGAAGGAGCTGATAAATCCCCAGGCAATTTTCTCCCTTTCCAATTTTCCTGCGGATAAATTACAACTCCAGAAACTGCCCGAGACAGATTACCTGGGAGAGAAGATTAAAGGATATGAAATAACTTTACCGGAGAAATCTGCCCAGGCAATCCAGAAAATAAAGGTATTCCTTATTCTTGATAATAAATTCTTTTTGCTAAGCGTGGGGAAGGATGATACGGCTATAAAAAATGGTTACAAGATTATAAAAAAAGGCGGTAAAAGCTTAAACGATGCGCCTCAGGTTGCCTATATATTCAAATCACTTCCTTCTAAGGTTTCAGCAAAGATTTATTTTTCTCCTGCCCGGATTATTGCCATGGTTGCCAAGCAGCCTTTCCCGCCTAAGGGATTGGGGGGAGTGATATATGCAAAAGATAACAAGGTAATAACGGAAATCAAATGGGACAAGGAGATGCTCTCTTCTATTCTTGCCATTTCAAAGAAATAGAATAAATGGCTGTTCCTTTCATTGTTAGAGAAGCAAGAGAGGAAGATATTGAAAAAATCTATGAAATAGAAAAGATAAGCTTTCCCTATCCTTACTCTCCCTGGGATTTTCGCTATTACCTGGAAGTGGAAAGCGAATATTTTTTTGTAGCAGAATCGGAGGGGGAGGTTATTGGCTACATAGTGGCTACTTTATGGAGGGACTTAATAACTATTGTTTCGCTTGCAGTTACGCCGAAGAGAAGGCAGGAAGGAGTGGCTACCGCATTGCTGGAAAGTGTGGAAGAAGAATGCAGGGATAAGGCTCAAAGAATAGAACTTCAAGTAAGGGTAAGCAATAGACCTGCTATTGCCCTTTATGAGAAAATGGGTTTTGAGAAAGCTGACCTGATTCCGCGGTATTACCGGGATGGAGAGGATGCCTATCTTTTCTACAAGAGGTTAAATATGGGCGGGAATTAAGCATCATGAAACTACTTCAATACTTTTGAAAACGTATGGGAGGTAAGATGGCTAATCAACAGGAAGTAAAAGTACCCGTGCTGGGAGAGGGGATTAAAGAAGTGGAAGTATCCTTCTGGTTAAAAGAAGAAGGTGAAGCAGTAAATGAGGGTGAAGAAATAGTGGAAGTGCTCTCGGACAAGGCTGTATTCAGAGTCTCTGCTCCTAAAACAGGAAAACTGGGAAAAATTTTGAAAAAAGATGGAGAGAAAGTAAAAGTTGGCGAGACTTTAGGAATAGTGGAGTAGGGGAGCGGTAGGAGGAAACTATAGACCTTAGATTTTAGACCGTAGACATTAGACAGGGAGAGTAGTTAGTAGCGAGTAGATAGTAGTGGGGGAGAAGGCAGTAAGCAGTAAATAGTAAACGGTGAGCAGTGAGTAGTAAATTGGTTTCCTGGTTTATTGCCTGCCTGTCATACCCGCGGAAGCGGGTATCCACGCAAGACTTTAGACCATAGAGATTAGACTTTAGGTTGGTTCAGAGATGGGTAAATAAAGTAGTAAACAGAACAGTAAGTCAGTTTCCTGGTATCCTAGTATCCTGGCTGGAGGAAAGTTAGGATTTGTTATTTAGAGTTTAGGGTTTATCCCAATGCCAGCTCACCTGTCATGCCTGCGAAAGCAGGCATCCAGAATTTAGACTGTAGACTTAAAACTGTAAAGTAGAGGCACAGAGGCACAAAGGGGGGAGACGGCATCCGATTCACGTATGACGTTTCGCGCTACTCAACCGCAACCGATTAACGAATTAGACTGTAGACTGGGGGAGTAGTGAACAGTAAAACGTAAGGCGTAAGTAGTAGATAAGTAGCGAGTAGTTAGTAGCGAGGGGAGGGGTAGTGAGTAATGAATGGGTAATCCTGGTTTCTTTGTATCCTGGTTCCCTGGTATCCCGGGAGGAAGTTTTACCCTGAATCCCACGTGGTTCAGGGTTGGGTTTTTAGCCTTTATATTTGTGATTTACTTAGAGTTTGTCCCGAAGATACCCCTGCCCTCCTCCCGATGTATATCGGGCAGGGGAATGTCGGGAGGATTCCTTTGGAAAGTTTAGAGCTTGTTGTTTAGGGTTTATCCCGATGCCAGCTTGTCATACCTGCGCAAGAAGGAAGCTGATTACTTTATTGGACGAGATTCAGGAAGAGGGGGATGTTTTTGCCAATGAAGAGGGTAAATACGGATAGGGAAAAGAGAAAGAATAAAATGCCTATGGCCATTAGTGCTAAAAAGGGAATGAAGTAAACAAAGACAGCAGTTCCACCTTCCAATCCATAGTTGTTTTTTATGATATAAATCTGCAGAAAGACTACCCAGAAGAAAATTAGGGGAGAAATGATGCTTTGTAGTTCTATAAACCTGAAGGAGCGGGAAAGTATATTGAAAGAAGGAAGCAGGCAGAGAGGGAATAAACTTAGAAGGAAAGAGTTGAGGAGATTTCCCGGTCTGCCTTTACCCTTAAAAATTTCAGAGAGAAAGTGGTAGAAAGAGGCAGAAAATACCAGGATAAGTAGCAGGTAAAGAAAAAGCAGGATAGAAAATAAAATGTAAAGGATAGGGGAGAGATAAGAAAGGGAAAAGCTGAGAGAAAATGCAGATAGCAGGGAAATGAATAAGGAGAGGGTGAATGGTTTCCTATCCTGTTTCAACAGAAAAAGGGGGTGAAAAAATAAGTTGTAGAAACCTTCCAGGAAATTCATGGTTTTCTAAAAAGGGGAAGGTAATAAGGAAGGGGGTCTTTCTTGAGGTAGTACTTCCAGTTGAACAGTGCATCTTCTCTTAGCTCAAAGAATCTTTGCCACCCTTTCCGTTCCCTTATAAATACAGGCTTTCCCTTTATCCCTGCCAGATCCTTGGCTATTTTCTTTGCTTCTTCAAAGTTACCCAGGTAGTCAACAAGACCTAATTTGTATGCCTGTTCCCCGGTGAAAATTCTCCCGTCTGCGATATTTTCCCATTTGCCTTTTACCTTGCTGCCCCTTCCCTTTTTGACTGCGCTTAAAAATTGCTGGTAGGCATTATCCACCAGTTGTTGAAGTATTTCTCTTTCTTCCGGTGTCATTTCTTTTGAACTTGAGCCTATATCTTTGTATTTTCCGCTTTTGATACTCTCTGCTTTTATGCCCAGCTTTTGCATAAGGCCCTGGAAATTCATTAAGGGAATTATTACTCCGATACTACCGGTAAGGGTTCCTGGGTCAGCCACAATAACATCACAGGCGGAAGCAATGTAATAGGCTCCTGAGGTGGCTATGTCTCCCATGGAGGCAACTACTTTAATTCCCTGTTTTTTTAATCTCTCTATTTCCTGGTATATTTCCTGGACTGCTGCTACGGTGCCTCCCGGACTATTTATCCTGAGGATAACGGCCTTTAGAGTCTTGATATTTGATAATTCCCTGAGCCTGCTTACCACGTAGTCGCTGCCCTGAGGGGTAAAGCGGAAAGGAGCAGGCGGTTCTATCTGTATGGGGCCGTAAATCTCTATGATAGCGATATTGCCTTCTTCTTTAACAGGGAAAGAAGGCCGGGTACTGTACAAGGAAGGGGCAGGAGTAGGGAGATAGAAAACCCCCACTACGATGCTTCCCAGCAAGAGGAGAATAATAAGAAGGGAGAGAATTTGCTCTCTATGCAATCCTTATTTTTCCTCCATCCAGGGCATCATTTTTCTGAGTTCTTCTCCTACTTTTTCTATGAGGTGGTGATAAGATTTTTCTTCCAGCAGTTTGAACATAGGTCTGCCGGCCTGGTTCTCCAGTATCCATTCCCGGGCAAATTCGCCTGACTGGATTTCCTTGAGTATCCGCGCCATTTCCATCTTTACCTGGGGGGTAATCACGCGAGGCCCGCGGGTAAGGTCCCCGTATTCGGCAGTATCACTTACTCTCTTCCTCATGCCGGTTATACCGTACTGGTATATGAGATCCGTGATAAGTTTTAACTCGTGCAGACACTCAAAGTAGGCTATTTCTGGCTGGTATCCTGCCTCTACCAGGGTTTCGAATCCTGCTTTTATCAGCTCGCTTACTCCTCCGCATAAAACCACTTGCTCTCCAAAGAGGTCAGTTTCTGTTTCTTCTCTGAACGAGGTCTCCAGTACTCCGGCTTTTGTTCCTCCCAGGGCTTTGGCATAAGCCAGGGCTATATCCATGGCCTTGCCAGAATATTCCTGGTAGATGGCTACCAGGCAGGGAGTTCCTTTTCCCTCTTCAAACATTCTTCTTACCAATGCACCGGGTCCCTTGGGAGCGACCATGAACACATCTACAAATTCAGGAGGTTCTATCTGGCGAAAGTGAATGTTAAATCCATGCGCAAATCCCAGTGCATTCCCCGGTTTCAAGTTTTTTTCAATTTCATTTTTATAGACTATAGCCTGTACATTATCCTGGGTAAGAAGCATGATAATATCTGCCTGGCTGGAGGCTTCATCGGCACTTTTAGGCTCAAATCTATCTTCCAGTGCTTTTTCGTAGTTTGGTGTTCCTTTCAGCTCGCCAATTATTACTTCAATGCCGCTGTCCCTCAAATTTAAAGCATGTGCTCTTCCCTGGATTCCATAACCTATTATTGCCACTTTTTTCCCTGCCAGATTTTTCAGGTCTGCGTCACTGTCGTAATATATCTTAGCCATTTCTAACCTCCTCGTGATATAGCTATTTTCCCTGTTCTTATCAATTCTTTTATTCCGTAATTCCGCAGAAGGGAAAGAAAACTCTTGATCTTGCCTTCTGCGCCGGTGATTTCAATGGTAATGGTATTTACGCTAACATCAACCACTTTACCGCGGAAAATGTCTGCAAGTTCAACAATTTCACCCCTCTTTGCGGGAGGAGCATTAACTTTTACCAGCACCAGCTCCCGGTCAACATGCTCTTTCTCGGTCATGTCTTCCACTTTTATTACGTCTATGAGTCTTCTCAGTTGTTTCATGACCTGTTCCAGGAGTCTTTCGTCAGCAGTAACTACGATAGTCATCCTGGAAAAGCCAGGCTCATCAGTCTCAGCTACAGCGAGCGATTCTATGTTGAACCCGCGTGCAGCAAAAAGTGCAGCAATGCGGGAAAGCACGCCGAATTTATTTTCTACAAATACGGAAACTACTCTTCTCATCATTTTCTAATTTATGCCATTCCTCCAATCATCTGCTTTAGCGATTCTCCGGCAGGAACCATGGGGAAGACGTTTTCTTCCGGGTTAACCCGGAAATCCATAAATACACACTTGGGTATCTCCATTGCCTTTTTCAGGGCCGGTACCACATCCTCTTTCTTTTCTACTCTTATTCCTACTGCTCCGTAGGCTTCTGCTATTTTTACAAAGTCCGGGTTTTTGCTAAGGTCAGTCATGGCATACCTTCTATCATAAAAGAGTTCCTGCCATTGTCTAACCATGCCCAGGAAAGAGTTATTAAGGATGGCTACTTTTACCGGAAGCTTGTATGCTACGGCTGTTTTTAATTCCTGGATGTTCATCTGGATACTGCCATCCCCTGCAATGTCAAAAACAACCTTTTCGGGAAAGGCTACCTGAGCGCCAATAGCTGCAGGGAATCCGTATCCCATGGTGCCTAAACCGCCCGAGGTCAAAAAAGTGCGGGGATGGGTATATTTATAAAACTGTGCTGCCCACATCTGGTTCTGGCCTACTTCAGTGCTGATTATGGCTTCTCCTCTGGTTAGCTCATAGATTTTCTCCACCACATACTGCGGTCTCAAAATATCGTCATCAGGATAGGTTAGAGGGAATTCTCTCTGCCATTTTTTAACTTTCTCCAGCCATGGCTTTATCTGAGGAGGTTTTAGCAGGGGGAGCATGTGTTCCAGTACATTCTTTATGTCTCCTACAATGGGAATATCCACTTTTACGTTCTTCTGAATAGAGGTGGGGTCAATATCCATATGTATGATTTTTGCATGGGGAGCAAAGCGGTCTAATTTGCCGGTTGCCCGGTCATCAAATCTTACTCCTATGGCAATAATCAAATCACTTTCCATGATGGCATAGTTTGCCGGCCTGGTTCCATGCATTCCCAGCATACCCAGGAACAGAGGATTATCTCCAGGGAATCCACCCAGCCCCATCAAGGTGGACGCTACTGGTATATTGGTCTTTTTGGCAAGTTGCTCGATTTCCTTATGTGCGCCGGAGATGATTACTCCACCGCCAATAAAGATTAAAGGCTGTTTGCTTGTACTTATCAGCTTTACTGCTTTTTCAATTTGCCGGGGATGTCCCTGGTACACAGGTTTGTAACCTTTTAAGTCTATTTTTTCCGGGTAGGTAAATGTGGTCTCTTTAATTTGGACATCCTTGGGGATGTCTATGAGAACAGGACCTGGCCTCCCGGTAGAGGCAATGTAAAAAGCCGCTTTTAAAGTTTCTGCCAGTTCTTCTACGTTTTTAACCAGATAATTATGTTTGGTGATTGTTTTGGTAATTTCCGTGATAGGAGCCTCCTGAAAGGCATCGTTTCCGATCATGGAGGTAGGAACCTGCCCGGTAATGGCCACCATGGGGATGGAATCCATGTAGGCGGTGGCAAGCCCGGTAACCAGGTTTGTAGCCCCTGGACCGGAAGTGGCAAGACATACTCCTACCTTACCTGTAGCTCTGGCATATCCATCCGCTGCATGGGCGGCACCCTGTTCATGTCCATGCAGAATAGATTTTATTGGGGAATCGTAGAGGATGTCGCATATAGGGAGAATGGCTCCGCCTGGAATACCGAATATGACATTTACCCCCTCCCTTATCAGGGACTCTACCAGAATTTCCGCGCCACTTTTTTTCATCGTCTCTGGATTATAATGTTTATCTTAAATAAAGTCAACACTTTTCTCCTATTTACTGCAGGAGAGGAAGTAGATGCTCATCCAGTATTTTTTCCCAGGAAAAATCATTCTTTACTCTTCGAAATAACCGGGAAAGGGGAGTGGCTGTAAGGGTTTTTAAAATCCTCTCTGCAATTGTTGCCGGAGTATCCTGAAGAGAGAAATAGTGCAGGTTATCCTGACCCACTTCTTTTAAGGTGGGTATATCAGAACAAAAAACAGGCAATCTACTTATTCCAGCTTCCAATATCGGAAGGCCGAATCCTTCTATAATACTGGGGAGAAGGAGAAAATCGGAGATTGCATAGAGGGCTTTCAAATTTTCAAAGTTTAAGGGAAAAGATTCTCCTTTTGGCAAGGGAAACTCATTGAGAAGAATTACTTTATCCTCCAGATGCAATTTCTTGATTAAATCTTTGAGTTCTTTCCTGTATGCTTTTTCTGCTCGATGGGGGTCGGCAGGTGCTGTAATTAGGAGAACCACTTTTTTATCAAGGCGGTTCATTTCTTTAATAAT